>DRPD01000067.1 GCA_011374735.1 Thermopetrobacter sp. | reverse complement strand
TGCGCGCCGCCTCGCGGGCCACCGCCGCTTCCACCACCTTCGACACCACCGTTTTGGCCTCGTTCGGGTGCTCCTCGAACCATTCTTTCAGCTTCTCGCCGATGATGCCCTCCACCACCGGCCGCACCTCCGAGGACACCAGCTTGTCCTTGGTCTGCGATGAGAACTTCGGATCGGGCACCTTCACCGACAGCACCGCCGTCAACCCCTCGCGGGCGTCTTCGCCGGAAAGCGTCACCTTCTCCTTCTTCAGCACGCCGGAGGACGCGGCGTAGCCGTTGACGATGCGGGTCAGCGCGGCGCGGAACCCGGCCAGATGGGTGCCGCCGTCGCGCTGCGGAATGTTGTTGGTGAAGCACAGCACGTGCTCGTGGTAGCCGTCGTTCCACCACAGGGCACATTCCACCACGATGCCGTCCTTCTCGCCGCCGATGAAGATCGGCTCGCCGATCAGCGGCTGGCGGGCCCGGTCGAGATGCTTCACGAACTCGATCAGGCCGCCGTCATAGGCCATTTCCACCACCTTCGGGTCGGGGCCGCGGTGATCCTCCAGCACGATCCCGACCCCGGAATTGAGGAACGCCAGCTCGCGCAATCGGCGCTCCAGGGTGGCGAAGTCGAACCCGGTCTTCGAGAAAATCTGCGAGGAGGGCAGAAAGGTGATCTCGGTGCCGGTGCGGTCCCCGGCGTCGCCGGTCACCGCCAGCGGCCTGACCGCCTCGCCCATGCGGAACTCCATCTCGTGCACCTTGCCGTCGCGCCAGATGCGCAGGCGCAGCCATTCGGACAGTGCGTTGACCACCGAGACGCCGACTCCGTGCAGGCCGCCGGAGACCTTATAGGAGTTGCTGTCGAACTTGCCGCCGGCATGCAGCTGGGTCATGATGACTTCGGCGGCCGAGACGCCCTCGGTGGGGTGGATGTCCACCGGAATGCCGCGCCCGTTGTCGCGGATGGTGGCGGAGCCGTCGGGGTTGAGGATCACCTCCACGCGGTCGCAATGGCCGGCCAGCGCCTCGTCGATGGCGTTGTCCACCACCTCGTAGATCATGTGGTGCAGGCCGGAGCCGTCGTCGGTGTCGCCGATATACATGCCGGGGCGCTTGCGCACCGCCTCCAGCCCCTTCAGAACCTTGATCGATTCGGCGCCGTAGTCGTTGCCGTTGGGTGTGGTGTCGTCGGTCATGGTCATTCCATCATGCTGATTGCCCCATCGCGCACGTGCACGACGCAGGCGTTGTCCGCAAGCGCCGCGAACAGCCGCTCGTCGGTGCCGGTCATCCACACCTGAGCGCCCAGACGGCGAAGGGCGGCGAACAGCCCGGCGCGGCGGTGTTCATCCAGATGAGCCGCCACCTCGTCGAGCAGCAGCACCGGCGGCCGGCCGCCACAGGCCTGGCCGACGGCATGGGCGTGGGCCAGAATGAGGGCGATGAGCAGCGCCTTCTGTTCGCCGGTGGAGCACAGCCTGGCCGGCATGTCCTTCGGCGCGTGGACGACCTCCAGATCGCTGCGGTGGGCACCTGCCAGGGTGCGCCCGGCGGCGGCGTCGCGGGCCCGGCTTGCGGCCAGATGGGCGCGGTAGGCGTCCTCCACCAGCACCGCCGGTTCCATCGCCAACCGATCCTCCACCCAGCCGGACAGGGCCAGCCGGGCGCAGGGAAAGGCCCCGGCGGTGGCTTCCACCTGCGCCATGCCGCCCTTCAGGGCCTCCAGCGCGTCCAGCCGGGCGGCGGCCACCACCACCGCCTGGGCAGCCAGCAACGCCTCCACGGCATCGAGCCAGCGGCCCTGATCGCCCGGTTCGGCCAGCAGCCGGTTGCGCTGGCGCAACAGGCGCTCCAGGGTGCTGACGTGGGCGGCGTGTTCCGGATTCAAGGCCGTGGTCAGGCGGTCGAGAAAGCGCCGCCGGGCCGAAGCCGGGCCGGTGAACAGGCCGTCCATGGCCGGGGTCAGCCACGAGACGCGCAGGTGGTCGGCGATCCTCGCGGCGGAGGAGGCGCGTTTGGCGTCGATCATGATGTCACGCCGCGCCATGTCGCCATCCGCCGCCGGTTGCCAGCGCATGCCGATGCGCGCCGCCCCCTGCAGCCCATCGATGCGCGCCGCCACCGCCCAGCCGTCCGCGCCGGGGGCGCGCGCCATGTCGGACAGCACGGCGCGGCGCAGGCCACGGCCCGGGGCGAGCAGCGACACGGCCTCCAGCAGATTGGTCTTGCCCGCGCCATTGGGGCCGGTAATCACCACGAAGGGCGCGGCCGGCCGCAAGCGGCTGGCGGCATGGTTGCGAAAGCCGGTGACATCGAGCCGGGTGATGCCGGTGCTGGCGCATGTCGACGGGCTTTCGCCGGCGGCGTGGCGGGCTGATTCCATACGGGACTGGATAGCAGACGAATCAACGCGTTGTCATGCGGATTCGAGGTCCGTGATGGTTTCCACGATATCGATTCCGAAGCCCGACACGCCCACGTAATGGCGCTCCGAGGAGGCCAGCAGCCGGATCGAGCGGCAGCCCAGATCGCGCAGGATCTGCGCCCCCAGCCCGACGTCGCGCCAGGCCCGTTCGCGCGCCTTGGCGCTTTCGGTGTCTTCGCGTTCGCGCTTGTCGATGAGCCGTTCGGCCGGCACGCCGGTGGCGCCCTCGCGCAGATAGACCAGCACGCCGCCGCCGCATTTTCGGAAATAGTCGAACATGGCGGTGAGCGAGCGGCGCTGGCCGAACACGTCGTCGATGACGTTCTCGCGGTGCAGGCGGGCCGGCACGCCCGCGCCGTCGCCGATGTCGCCGATGATCAGCGCCAGGTGCTGCACCGGGTCGAACGGCGTGGTGTAGGTGATGGCCTTCGCCGGGCCGGCCGGGGTGTCGATGTCGAACTCGTCGAGGCGCTCCACCAGCCGCTCGCGGGTGCGCCGATATGCGATGAGATCGGCCACGGAGATGATCTTCAGGCCGTGCTGGCGGGCGAAGGCCAGCACCTCCGGGCCGCGCTTCACGGTGCCGTCGTCGTTGACCAGCTCGGAGATCACGCCCAGCGGCGGCAGGCCGGCCAGCCGGCACAAGTCCACCGCCGCCTCGGTGTGGCCGGAGCGGAGCAGCACGCCGCCGGGGCGGGCGACCAGCGGGAACACGTGGCCGGGGCGCACGAAGTCCCGGGCCGTGACGTCGGGATTGGCCAGCGCGTGCACGGTATTGGCGCGCTCCGTGGCGGAGATGCCGGTGGTCAGACCCTCGCGGTAATCCACCGACACGGTGAAGGCGGTGGCCAACGGCGCGTCGTTGACCGCCACCATCGGGTCGAGATTGAGCCGCCGGGCGTCTTCCTGCGTCATCGGGGCGCAGATGATGCCGGAGGTGTGGCGGATCATGAAGGCCATCTGTTGCGGCGTGATGAGGCTGGCGGCGGCGATCAGGTCGCCCTCGTTCTCGCGGTCGTCGTCATCCACCACCACCACCATTTCGCCGGCGGCGATGGCGGCCAGCGCCTCGTCCACCGTGTCCAGCGTCCTGTCGGTCATGCCAAATCCTTCTTCCGTGGGCAGCGCGAAGTCCCGCGCCGTCACCGCGCCACCGGTAACGGCGGCGATCTTCAGCGCCAGTTCCAGAGACGGCGTGGCGCCCTTCGCCAGTTGCGACACGCGGCCCTGGCTGATGCCCAGCCGTTCGGCCAGCGCGCCTTGCGTGGTGCCCGTCCTCTTCAGCCAGTCGGCCAGTTTCATGCCCTGAATATAAGCGGGGCTAATATCAAAGTCGAGTCGCTGGCGCGGCATTATTAGCCAAGCACGGCATCAGCCGGTCAGCTCTTCTCCGGCGGGGGATCGTCCTCGTCACGGCCCCGGCGCGTTTCGCGGCGGCGGATTTCCTGAAAGGCCGAGGCCAGCAGGCCCGACGGCACGGCCACCAGCCCCAGGCCGATGAGCACCACCAGCATGGTCAGGATGCGCCCGCCGACGGTGACCGGATACATGTCGCCATAGCCGACGGTGGTGATGGTGATGACCGACCACCACAGGGCGTCGAAGGCGTTGGCGTATTTGTCCGGCTGCGCCGCGTGCTCGAAATGCCAGATGCCGAGCGCGGCCAGATACAGCAGCAACGCCACCATGACGCTGAACACGATGATGTCTTCGCGCACCAGCCGCCAGGCGGTCGCGAAATGGCGCAACGGGCGGGTATAGCGATGCAGCTTCAACAGTTTCAGCAGACGCAGCAGCAGCAGGGCGCGCAAGGCCCGCACGTCCGCCCCCAACAGCCAGAACGGGGCGATGACGGCGAGGTCGACCAGCCCCATGAAGGAAAACGCGTAGGCCAGGGGCCGCCGCGCCGTGAACAGGCGGGCCAGATATTCGGCGGTGAAGATCAGGATCACCATCCTCTCGAACGCCGAGAGCGCCACGTCCAGCCAGCGCGGCAGATTGCGGAATGTTTCGATGAACACGGCGATGAGGGAGAGGAAGATCAGCAGCTGCACGAAGATGGCGAAGCGCCGGCCGGCAGGGCTTTCCACCTCTTCCAGCATCACCCGCAGGCGCTCCCGCGCGGCGGCGGAGACGAACCGTTCTCTCATGTTCCCCGCGCCTCCTCCCGGTGGTGTCCAGGGAAAGTTCCGAAAAGGTGGAACCCTGACCGTAACCCGTCATGCCCGTGAAAGCGGGCATCCATGCAGAGGCGCCAGAAAATTGGAAGGTTCAGATGCTGAACAACACATGCCACAGCAAGAGGCAGAGTCAGCATGGACTCCCGCTTTCGCGGGAGTGACGAAAAGGGAAGCGGGAGTGACGAAAAGGGAAGCGGGAGCGACGAAAAGGAAAGCGGGAGCGACGCGTTGTAGCTCCTTTGCATTTCGAGGCTCATGAGCTGAAATATGTCGTAATTCTGGAATGGCAAAAGCTTTTTCCGTCAGTTCCCGTCATTTCCCTGGATACTCCCGCGCCTCCTCCGCCCGCACCAGCACGCCGCCGGAAAGCGGTTCGGGCGCGCCGGTGGTTTGCGGCCAGCTGATGAGCAGGCCCTTGACGGCGCGCACGGCGAGATAGGCCCAGGCTTCGGCCTCCATCATGTCGCCGTCGCATTGCAGCGCCTCGGCCGGGGCGACGGGGGCCTCCACCTTCTCCGCCAGCCAGGTCATGATGGCGCGGTTGCGGCGCCCGCCGCCGGTGACGATCCACCATTGCGGCGGCTGCGGCAGCCATTCGGCGGCATGGGTGATGGAGCAGACGGTGAAGGCGGTGAGCGTCGCCGCGCCGTCTTCCGTGGACAGGTGTTCGACGGCGGAGATGTCGAAGGCGTTCCTGTCCAGCGACTTCGGCGGCCGGGCGTGGAAGAACGGATGGGCCTGCAGGCGGCGCAGGGCCCGCTCGTCCACGGCGCCGGACAGGGCCATGCGGCCGTCTTCATCGAACGGCTCGCCGGTGCGCGCCCGCATGAAGTCGTCGATCAGCGCGTTGCCCGGCCCGGTGTCGAAGGCCATGAGTTCGCCCTGCCCGCCCACATGGGTGAGGTTGGCCACGCCGCCGATGTTGACGAACACCACCGGCCGCGCCGGGGCGCGATCGGCCAGCAGCCGGTGCCAGGCCGGCGTCAGCGGCGCGCCCTGCCCGCCGTGGGCGACGTCGTTGGCCCGCAGATCGTGCATCACGTCGATGCCGGTGGCGGCGGCCAGGGCGCGGGCGTCGCCGATCTGCACCGTGAGGCGCTCCTCGGGCCGGTGCAGCACCGTGTGGCCATGAAAGCCGATCAGGTCGATGTCGCCGTCATGATCGGCGCGCAGCTTCTCCACGACGGCGATGTGGGCCTCCGTCAAGGCCGCTTCCGCTTCCTTCAGCACGCCGGGGCGGGCGGCGCGCTCGGTCAGCGCGCGGGCCTCTCGCAAGGCGGCGCGCAGCAGGCCGCGCAAATCATCGTCGTAGGGCACGTGCAAGGTGTGCAGGGTTTCGCCGGTGCGCAGCCCGTCGGTGCGCAGCACGGCGGCGTCGATGCCGTCCATGGAGGTGCCGCTCATCAGGCCGAGGCTTATCAATTCGTCCTTTGCCAATGCGCCCCGTGAGTGCTATCAGCGCCCGCAGATTTTCCGGCTTCAAGTCTAACAGGGTTGGCGGCGGCATGACCACCTATCGTTCGGATTTCCTGCGGATTCTCTCAGAGCGCGGCTTCATCCATCAGGTCTCGGAGCCGGAGGAGCTGGACGCGCGGCTGCTTGAAGGGGGCGTCACCGCCTACATCGGTTTCGACGCCACGGCGGATTCGCTGCACGCCGGCTCGCTGCTGCCGATCATGATGCTTCACTGGCTGCAACAGACCGGCCACAAGCCCATCGTGCTGATGGGCGGCGGCACGACGAAGGTGGGCGACCCTTCCGACAAGGACGAGACGCGGCCGTTGTTGTCAGAGGAACGGATCGCCGCCAACATCGCCGGCATCCGCAAGGTGTTCGACCGCTTCCTGACCTTCGGCGCCGGGCCCACGGACGCGGTGATGGTGAACAACGCCGACTGGCTGGACGCGTTGGAATACATCCCGTTCCTGCGCGACATCGGGCGGCATTTCACCATCAACCGGATGCTGTCCTTCGAGTCGGTGAAACGGCGGCTGGAGCGCGAACAGCCGCTGACCTTTCTCGAATTCAACTACATGATCCTGCAAGCCTACGATTTTCTCGAACTGTATCGGCGCCAGGGCTGCGTGTTGCAGATGGGCGGCTCCGATCAATGGGGCAACATCGTCAACGGCATCGAGCTGATCCGCCGCATGGAAGGCGGGCAGGCGTTCGCGCTGACCGCGCCGCTGTTGACCACCGCGTCGGGCGCGAAGATGGGCAAGACGGCCGGCGGGGCGGTGTGGCTGGACGCGGACAAGCTCAGCCCATACGAATACTGGCAATACTGGCGCAACACCGAGGACGACGACGTGGGGCGGTTCCTGAAGCTCTTCACCACCTTGCCGCTCGATGAGATCGCGCGGCTGGAGGCTCTTGAAGGCGCGGAGATCAACGAGGCGAAGAAGGTGCTGGCCAGCGAGGCCACCCGCCTGCTGCATGGCGGTCAGGCGGCGCGGGAAGCAGAGGAGACGGCGCGCCGGACGTTCGAGGAAGGGGCGCTGGGCGCGGCGTTGCCGACGGTGGAGGTGCCGGTGGCGGAGCTGGAGGCCGGGCTGGGGCTTCTGACGGCGCTGGTGAAGGCGCAGCTGGCGGCCAGCAACGGGGAAGCGCGCCGCGCGGTGCAAGGCGGTGCGGTGAAGGTGAACGATGAGAAGGTGGGTGACTTCCGCCTCACCCTGACGCCGGACAACTTGCGCGACGGGGTGATCAAGCTCTCATTGGGCAAGAAGCGCCACGCGCTGCTGAAGGCGACCTGACAGCCGTCACCTGCCGCCGGAGAAGTTGGTTCTGGCCTTCGCTCCGGGTTTCTTCCGCCTGGAGCCGATGGGGGTGCCGTCCGGGTTGACCCGCTGGCCGCCGCTGAACAGCTTGCTGAACACGCCCGGCGCCAGGGCCGAGACCGGATTGATGGTGATGTTCGGCCGCCGCATGCTGCCGCTGAGCACGAAGGCGAAGCCGACGATGCCATTGCCGCCGCCACCGGAGAGCAGCTGACCGATGAGCGGCACCTGACCCAGCGCCGCGTTGAGCTCATAGGCCGGGATGATGGTGCCGCCGACATCGAGCGCCCCGTCGCGACGCCGGATCAGGCCGTTGGCGGTGATGCCCAGCCCGTTGCCATGCACCAGCGCATCGCCGATGCGGATGAATTCGGGATCGGTGGAGAACGGCAGCACCAGACGGCTGAAGGGCTGGGCGGCGACGCGACGCGGGCCGGTAGCGGCCTGGCGGCGGCCGGACAGGCGCAGGCGGTTTTCGCCGCGCACCTGAAAATCCTCCATGACCAGCAACCCGCGGCGCACCCCGTCCGGCGCCAGCAGGGCGGAGAAATCCATGCGGCCGCCATGCACCCGGCCATAGAGATTGGCGGCGCGCAGCATGCTGCCACCATCGCCGGAGACGATGCGCAAGCGTCGCAATTCGCCCCTGGCCGGGCGCATCAACAGCCCGACGTCGCTGCCCGACGGCATGCGGCCGGTGAGGCGCATGCCGGTGACGGCGCCGCCCTTCATGTCGATGGTGCCACGCACGTCGCGGATCACCACGTCGTTCATGGCCAGCACCCGCTCGATGTTGACGCGCACGGTGGCGGGGCGGCCGAAAATGCCGGTCACCTTCCTGCCGCCGTTGCGGCGGCGCTTGAAGAACTGGCGGATCAGCGGCCGGGCGTCGAAGCGTTGGCCGGCGGCGGCCATGTCGAGACGCTTCGGATGCACGGTAACGCCCAGCGCCAGCCGGGTGGCGCCGTTCATGGAAAAACGTGTCAGGGTGGCGCTGCGCAGCACACCCGGTTGGGCGAAGATGGCATGCCCGGCGACACGAATGCCGCGCCCCTTGAGGACGAAGTCCCTGACCTCCAGCTCCTTCTCGCGCACCAGCAGGCGGGCCGTGGCGGTGGTGCCCTTGCGTGGCGGATACACCTGATCGAGCACCGGGATGCGCAAGGCGGCGCGCGACATGTCCACCGCCACGCGGGCCTCCCCCTTCTCGCCCTTTGTCAGTTTCATGCGCAGCGTGACCGGCAACGGGCCTTGCAGCCAGGAGGAGACGTCGAGGCCGTAACGCTGGCGCAGGATTCGCTGATCGAGCACCGTGCGCAGCACCAGCCGCCCCGGCTGGCGGGGCTTCAGCGGGCGGGCGTAATCGAGGCGGGAATCGACGCCCCCCACCCGGGCCCGGCCGGTCAGGCGCAGTTTCCCGCCGCCGACGCGCATGTCGAGTTGCGCCCCGTCCACCTTCTGGCCGCCCGGCAGGCCGGTCAGGACGCCGTCTCGCACCCGGCCCTCGGCGGCAATGCGCAGATCGCGGGCCTTCTTGCGGCATTCCGTCAGATAGCGCAGGCGGACGCGGCCGCTCACCTGGCCGGCGAGACGCTCTCTGTCGAAGTCGGCGCGGCGGAACACGCGCATCGGCGGCAGGTCGAGAAATTCGCTCATGTGGCGGATGTCGCCGGCGGTGGAGAAGCCGAGCGTGGCCGGCTTGACCTTGCGGATCAGCCGGCCCAGCGTGAACACGCCGTCGCGCATGGTGATCGTCGCGCCCGATGGCAGCGTGGTGCGGGCCCGCCGGGCGGTGAAGCGCATTTGGCCGCCATTGACCTCGATCACGCCGCCGGCGGCGATGCGCAGCACCGGCAGGGTCTTGACGTATTTCAGCGCCACCTCGCCCATGCGCAGCCGCAACACCGCCTTGTCCCTCGGCAGCGGGCGCTCGCGCTTCAGCGCCGCCCGGATCGCCGTGGCCGGCAGATCGACCTGGAAATCGCCGCTGTCGATGACGGCGCGGCGCACCTTGCGGGTCATCCAGTCACGGGCGCAGGGGGCCAGTTTCGGCGGCCACAGATCCCTGACCAGTTGCGCGGAGATGTTTTTCAGCGCGCCGCGCGCGCGCAGGGCGAGACCGTCGCTGCCTTCGCGCACCGCGCCGCTGACGCGCACATCCGCCGCGCCGGCGCGCAACCGCATGTCTTCCACATCGATGCGCCGCCGGGCGGCGTCGAGCCGGGCGGTGAGATGAAAGCGCTCGATGGCGCCGCGCGCCGCGCCGCCAGTGGCGGATTGCACGAGATCGAAACTCAGGCGGACGGGCGGCAGCGGCCCGGCGGCGCTGCCGGCGACCTCTTCCAGGCGGGCGTGGCCGGTCATCTCATACATGCGCCCGTTGATGACGACGGAGGAGCGGTGAATGCGCAGCCGCCTGTCGCGCGGCTCCCAGGAGAGGCGGATCAGGCCCTCGTCGAAATTCAGCGGGCGGGCCATGTAGCGGGGGAAAGCGATGCGGCCGGAGCCGGCGGACAACTCCGCGGCGGCTTGTTCGATCATGCCGTCATGGGCGATGCGCAGGGCCAGTTTCGCATTGATCGGCACGGTCAGCCGGGCCAGCCGGGTGATGCCGAACACGCGGCGCGTGAAATCGGAGAGCAGCACGTCCTCGATGCGGCCGTCGATCTCCACCCGGCGGGTGGCGCGCCGGAAGCGGGCGCTCAGTTCCAGCGGCCAGGGCTGGCCGCGCGAATGCACCGCGCCGGTGGCGAACAGCGCGTGCCCCCAGGGCATGCGGCGGAAGGTGATCGCGGCGTCGGGAATGCGCCAGTCGATGCCGGTCATGGCGTCGGCGAGATAGACGCGGCCGCGGCGGATGCGCAGCATTTCGATGTCGGCGAAGAAGCCGGCGCCCGGGCGCGCGGCGAGCAGGTTGCGGTCGATGAAAGCCCACAGGCGCTCACCGCCGAGCTTGCCGAATGGCGGTGGCCGCCCCTTCTCCTGCTTGGCGGCGCGGCCGGAGCCGGCGAAAAAACCGATGTGAAAGCGCCCGCCCGGATCACGGCGGATGCGGATGCTGGGTCCGATGAGGAGGATGCGGCGCACCCGCACCGCGCCGCGGAGCAACCCCGCCCCATCGATGCCGACGGCGGCCAGCGGGGCGTTGAACACCACCTGCCCGGCGGCGTCGAGAAACCGCACGTTGCGCAGGCGCAGGGTGGGCAGGCGGGTTTCGCCACCCAGCCGCAGGATGATGCCGCTGGTGACGACGCGCAGGCCAGAGCGGCGCAGGGCGCCGTTGATGGCCGCCTCCAGCCGTGGTTGCAGCCAGCCCAGCTCCACGGGGCCGGAAGACAGACGCCAATACAACGCGACGACGGCCAGCGCGCCGATGAGCACGACGACGCCGGCCACGCCGGCGGTGATGTTGATGATGCGCTTGCCCACTGGTGTTTCCAGAGTCATCTGCGGCGGCATCGCCCGGCGGCCAGGCGGGCCGGCCGCGGCCACCGCCGACGGGATTGCCGCAGCAGTTGGGCCACATTGTGGTATGCTTGGCGCGGTGAGGTTGGCACACCAGCCATCCCCATGATAGGCGGGAAAAGGTAAACTCTTCCACCACATGCACCAGTGGCGCGGGCGACGACGACTAGGGGAGCGACCAATGACCGATATGCCCAAGGCCGGCGATCCGGCCCCGGATTTCACGCTTGAGACGGACACCGAGGGCGCCATCCGCCTGGCGGAGCTGCGCGGCAAGCGGGTGGTGGTCTATTTCTACCCGAAGGACAACACGCCGGGCTGCACCATGGAGGGGATCGACTTCTCCGCCTTGATCGACGACTTCGCCGCCGCCGATACCGTGGTCATCGGCATCTCCCCCGATTCGGTGCGGAAACACGCCAATTTCCGGGCCAAGAAGAACCTCAAGATCATCCTCGCCGCCGATGAGGACAAGGAGGCGATCAGGGCCTACGGCGCCTGGCAGCAGAAGTCCATGTTCGGCAAGGCATACATGGGCGTGGTGCGCTCCACCTTCCTCATCGACCGCGACGGCAGGATCGCCCGGGTGTGGCCGAAGGTGAAGGTGAAGGGACACGCCGCGGAAGTGCTGGAAGCGGCGCGGCAGCTGGATTGACGGCGCGCGAGGCGCGTTAACCTTACGCCCACTTCCTCATTTTCGGCTCATTTTCAATTTCTTCTGCATATGTTAATGACTTGTACCGAATTGGCGATGGCCTGCGAGCTAGCACCATCACCGGCATGTGGAAAGCGGGCTTTTTCACCATGCCACATGCTTGTGTTTGTTGCATGATGGGGGTGCCCCTCGGCAAGACGAGAGGAGTAACGAGTAGATGATCTTCAGACGCACACCGCCGGACACGCCCGTGGAGGCGGCCGGCATGGAGGAACCGGCGGCGCCGGAAGCGCCCACGCCGGCGACTGCGGAAACAACGCCCGCCGCGCAGCCCAATGCCACGGTGCTGGGGGCGGAAACGGTGCTGGAAGGCAACATCGTCACCAGCGGGCCGCTGACCATTCTCGGCACGGTGAACGGCGCCGTGCAGGCGGCGCATTGCGTCATCGAGGAAGGCGGCGCGGTGCATGGACCCATCGTCGCGGAAACGCTGATCATCCGCGGTCAGGTGGTCGGCCACATCTGCAGCATGCAGGTCACGGTGGCGTCCAGCAGCTCGGTGGAAGGCGATATCCTCAATACCTCCATCGCCATTGAGACCGGTGCGGCCATCAACGGCAAGATCACGCGCAGCGACGATCCGTTGAGCGACTGGCAGCAGATGTGGAGCGCCGACGCCGCGCCGGCGCACAGCGGCTTGACCGGCGACGCCGCTTCCGCCCCCTCCGCGGCGCTGGAGAACTCCGCCACGGAGCGGTTCTCCGGCACGCGCAAGGATGGCAAGAAGGATGCCGCCGCCGACATCACGCCGCTGGAAGAAGTGCGCAAGCGCAAGTAAGCGCGCCACGGCCCTCCGGCGTGCTTCCGGCCCACAAGGCGCGGGGTCAGCGCCGCCAGGCCAGATGGTTGGCGAAATAGCTCTCGATGGCGCGGGCCATGGCTTTCGACACCTTGGCGCGCCATGCGGCGGAGAGCATGTTGCGCGCATCGACGCGGTTGGAGATGTAGCCCAGCTCGACCAGCACCGCCGGCACCTCCGGGTTGCGCAGCACCCGAAAATCGGCGGAACGCACCGCTTTCTTGCGCACGCGGGTCACGCTTTTCACCCGTCCCATCAGGGAACGGGCGAAAAAGACCGAACGATTGCTGGTCTCACGCAACGCCAGGTCGATGAGGATGTCGCGCACCTCTTCATTGGCGGCGCCCAGGTCGATGCCGTCGATGACATCGGCGGCGTTTTCCTTGCGGGCCAGTTCCGCCGCCTCCTCGTCGGAGGCTTCTTCCGACAGCGTGTAGACCGACATGCCACGCGCCACGGCGGAGCGGAACTTGTCGGCATGGATGGAGACGAACAGATCGGCGCCGGCGGCGCGGGCGATGGCGACGCGCTGCGCGAGGCTCAGGAACCGATCCGAATCACGGGTCAGGCGCACCCGGTATCGGCCGCCGCGTGACAGCGCATCACGCAAGGCCCTGGCGAACAATAGCACCACCTTCTTTTCCCGCATCCCGCGCCAGCCGATGGCGCCCGGATCCTTGCCACCGTGGCCGGGGTCGATGACGATCAGCGGGCGGCGCGAAGCGGCCGGCAGCGGCGGCGCGATGGTGTCCTTCGCGGCGGTGGCGGCGCCGGGGTTGGCGGAATGATCCTTGAAGCCCATGGGCTCGCCGTTCAGCAGATCGGAGATGGTGCGCGGCGGGCGTTTCGCTGCGCCGGGCGCGGCCATGTCGATGAGCCGCCGGTAGGCGCGGGTGATCAGCGACAGGGTGTCGGGATTCTTGTGGGCGGCGGCCTGACGGCGTGTGGCCCGGGCCTGCAGGCGGCGGAAGGTGGCCGCGTCGGTGACGTTCAGCTCCAGCAGCAGGCGGGCCGGGCGGCCGGGCCGGGCGCGGGTGATCCGTGATTGGCCGATCAGCACCGGGCGGCGGGTTTCGATGACGATGCGCGCCTTGCCGGGCTCGATGCGGCCATAGCGCACCTCGCGCACGATCCGGCCGGGCGCGGCGCGGCGGCGCAGCCGGAAACGCACCTCCGGCAGATCGATCATCACCCGCCAGGGGTCGGCCAGCACATAGACATTGAATGGCGCGGCGCGGTCGAGTTCGGCGGTGAACACGGCGCGGTGGCCGGTTTCGGCCACATGCATGGCGGCGGCCACGGGGACGGGGCGCGAATCACTGCCCGCCGTGGCCGGCGCCGCCATCAGCAGCAGCGCGCACAGCCAGCCGGCCAGCAAGATCCACCCGGGGCCGGGCCGGTGCCGTCTTGGCGCTGCCATCATCCTCGTCATGTCCGCAATCGCGCCGCCGCGCTTCGCCTTGATGCGCCGATCAGGCGGCGCGCCCTCAGCCGGCGGCGCCGCAAACCCCATGTCCTCGGGGCCATTCTATGAGCGAAAGGGTTAAGCAGCTGTTTCCCATCCGGCATGACGGCGCGGTGAAATTCTCCGTATCCTCACTTGCCTAACGCAGGCTTTGGCCATAGAAAGAAAGAGCGGACTGTCCATTGCCGGCTGTATCTCATGCGTTTTTCAGCCACCCGGCAGGACAGGCCGGGACACAAGGTTTCACCCGGGGCCGTCAGCTGGCGTGTGTTGGCGCGAGGCTACAGCCGAGGTCGACGGAGCCATCAGGACGGATCGGGTGCTTTTTTGCGAATCGGGCTTTTCGCACCAGGCTCACAGGGACGCATGCCCCTTCGGACACCGGGTAGCGCCGCGACAGCCAGCGGAAAGCCCATGTATCAGGTATCAACCATGCAGACGGGCGGCAACGGCATCAGTTTTCCGGCACACGGCATGATTCCCGTCGAGGTCTCACCGGCCGGACGCGCATCGGCACGCCGCACCGCCCTTCTCGCCCATATCGAAACCACGCCCCGCGACCCCGACACCGGCGCCGCCGGATCATGGCGGCGGCCGCTGCGCGGCGTGGACGAGGATTTGCCGACATGGCCACGAAACAACAATCCAAGACCCGCACCATGCTCATCGACGCCGCCCACCCGGAAGAAACCCGGGTGGTGGTGCTGCACGATGGCAAGATCGAGGAATTCGACTACGAATCGGCGCTGCGCAAGCAGCTGAAAGGCAATATCTATCTCGCCAAGGTGACGCGCGTGGAGCCGTCATTGCAGGCGGCGTTCGTCGATTACGGCGGCAACCGCCACGGTTTTCTGGCGTTCAGCGAAATCCACCCGGACTACTATCAAATCCCGGTGGCCGACCGCGAGGAACTGCTGCGCGAGGAAGAGGAAGAAGCCAGCGCCAACGGCGAGGCCGACGACGCGGAAGCGGCGCAAGCGGCCGACGATGGCGACGACGACGCCGTCGATGCCGTGGGCAGCGAGGACGCGCTGGAGGAAGTGCCGCAGCGCCGGGCCCGCAAGCGGCAGCGCAAATACCGCATTCAGGAAGTCATCAAGCGCCGCCAGGTGATGCTGGTGCAGGTGGTCAAGGAAGAGCGCGGCAACAAGGGCGCGGCGCTGACCACCTGGCTGTCGCTGGCCGGGCGCTATTGCGTGCTGATGCCCAACACGGCGCGCGGCGGCGGCATTTCGCGCAAGATCACCGCGCCGCAGGACAGAAAACGGCTGAAGAAGATCGCCCAGGAGATCCAGGTGCCGGAGGGCATGGGGCTGATCATCCGCACCGCCGGGGCGCAGCGCACCAAGGCGGAGATCAAGCGCGATTTCGACTATCTGATGCGGCTGTGGGAGAACATCCGCGAGCTGACCTTGCAATCGACGGCGCCGAAGCTGGTCTATGAGGAAGGCGACCTGATCAAGCGCGCCATCCGCGACCTCTACGCCAAGGACGTGGGCGAGGTGCTGGTGGAAGGCGAAGAGGCGCACAAGGAGGCCAAGGCCTTCATGAAGATGATGATGCCCTCGCACGCGCGCAACGTGAAGCTCTACAAGGACGACACGCCGCTGTTCGCCCGTTACAAGGTGGATCAGCAGCTCGACGCCCTGTTCTCGCCGCAGGTGCCGCTGCCGTCGGGCGGCTATCTGGTGATCAACCAGACCGAGGCGCTGGTGTCCATCGACATCAACTCCGGCAAATCGACGCGCGAGCATTCCATCGAGGACACGGCGCTGAAGACCAATCTGGAGGCGGCCGACGAAATCGCCCGGCAACTGCGGCTGCGCGATCTGGCCGGGCTGATCGTCATCGACTTCATCGACATGGAGGAGAAGAAGAACAACCGGCTGGTGGAACGCCGCCTGAAGGAGGCGCTGAAGGGCGACCGGGCGCGCATCCAGGTGGGCCGCATCTCGCATTTCGGGCTGCTGGAGATGTCGCGCCAGCGGCTGCGCCAGGGGATGCTGGAAAACGCCACCCGCCCCTGCCCGCACTGCCATGGCACCGGCCTGATCCGCTCCGTTTCCTCTTCGGCGCTGGCGGTGCTGCGGGCGCTGGAGGAGGCACTGAGCGCCAACCGGAAGCCGGCGCTGACGGTGCGCTGCCACCCGGACGTGGCGTTCTACATCCTCAACGAGAAGCGGCCGCATCTGATCGGGCTGGAGAAGGCCTACGGGGTGTCCATCCACATCGAGGCCGATCGCGACATCGCGCCGGCGGCGCTGGAGATCAGCGGCGGCGGAGCGCGCGCCGTGCCGGCGCCGCAAGCGGCGAAGAAGGGCACCGTGCGCATGGACACGGCGCTGGCGGACGTGGCGGCTGAACAGGGCGATGCGCCCGGCGCCGGCGAGGCCGGCGGCGAATCGCCGGAGCCGAAGCGCAAGAAGCGGCGGCGGCGCGGCAAGCGCGGCGGGCGCAAGGCGCGCGAACGGGCCCAGGCGCGGCTGGAGCAGCTGACGGAAGCGGCCAGTGACGGGCGGCGGGGCGGTGGCTCGCCGTTCGAGATCATCGACAGCGGCGGCATGGTGATCATCGTGCGCCGCCGCAAGGAAGGGCCGGGGGACGCCGCCCAGCCGGACAAGCCGGAAACCGGCGAGCGCAACAAGAGCGGCTTGCCGGTGCTGAAGAAGCCGGCCCTGCCGGCCCCGGTGAGGGTGCATGACGCGGGCGAATACATCCTGCTGCTGAAGCAGGAAAACGCCAGGAAGCGCCGGCGCGGGCGGCGCGGCGGGCGCAAGCGCCGCAAGCAGACGGCGGGCCGCAAGGCGCCATCGGCCAAGGCGGCGCAATAAGCGGCGGCGGATCGCCCACTAAGGCAGCAGCTTGCCGGGGTTCATGATGCCGCGCGGGTCGAAGGCGGCCTTGATGGCGCGCATGGCGGCCAGCTCTGCCGGTGACTTGATGCGCTGCATCCAGTGGCGCTTCATGCGGCCGATGCCGTGCTCGGCGGAGATGGAGCCGCCGAATTCCAGCACCAGCTCGTTCACCCTGCCCGTCATCTCCTCCCAGCGATCGAGGAAGGCCCGCTTGTCCATGTCCGGCGGCTGGCTGATGTTGTAATGCAAATTGCCGTCGCCGATGTGGCCGAACGGCACCGGGCGGCAGCCCGGCACGATGCGGGTCATTTCCGCGTCGGCCTTTGCCAGAAACGCCGGGATGGCGGAGACGGGAACGGAAATGTCGTTCTTGATGGAGCCGCCTTCGTATTTCTGCGCTTCCGACATGCCTTCGCGCAGGCGCCAGAAATCGGCCGCCTGCTTCTCGTTCTGGGCCAGCGCGGCGTCGATGATGAGGCCGTCCTCGAAGGCGGCGGCCAGCAGGCTTTCCATCTCCGCCATGGCAGTGCCCGGTGCGCCGCGGCCGGCCAGCTCGATGAGCACCAGCCACGGGGCCGGTTCGGCCAGCGGAGCGCGCGCGCCCATGTGGGCGACGGCGAATTCGACGCCACGGCGGCAGATCAGCTCCAGCGCCGTGGGCTGGCTGGCGGCGGCCTTGCTCAGCGTGAATTGCACCAGCCGCACCGCCTCCTTCGGCGAGGCCAAGCCGACGAAGGCGGTGGCGGTGTCGGTGACGGCGGGGAACAGGCGCATGGTGGCGGCGGTGATAATGCCCAGCGTGCCTTCCGATCCGATCAGCACGTCGCGCAGGTCATAGCCGGTGTTGTCCTTGCGCAGGCCGGAGAGGTTGCCGACCATCCGCCCGCCGGGCAGCGCGGCTCTGAGCGCCAGACACTGAGCGCGGGTGGTGCCGTAGGCGACCACGTTCAGCCCGCCGGCGTTGGTGGCCAGATTGCCGCCGATCTGGCAGGAGCCTTCCGCGGCCAGCGACAGCGGAAACAGGAAGCCGGCGTCGGCCGCGGCCTTCTGCGCATCGGCGAGAATGACACCAGCTTCCAACGTGATGGAGCCGTTTTCCGTGTCCACCTCGACGATGCGGTTCAGCCTTCCGAGCGACAGCACCACCTCGTTGCCGGCCTCATGGGGGATCTGGCCGCCGACCAGGCCGGTGTTGCCGCCCTGTGGCACGATGGCCACGCGGTGTTCATCGGCGATGCGCAGGATGTCGGCCACCTCCTCTTGCGTGCCGGGGCGCAGCACGCACGCGGCGCGGCCCACATACCGATCGCGCCATTCGCGCAAGAACGGGGCCATGGCTGCGGCGTCGGTCAGCAGGTGCTTGTCGCCAATGACGTTGGCGAAGGCGGCCAGCACGTCGGACGACGGCGGGGCGAAGTCGGCCGGTTCGCTCATGGGTTTTCCTCCCGTGGCGCGGCGGCGCGGGTGAGCCGGTCGTTGATGGCCTCGCCCAGCCCCTCATGCGGCACCGGCGCGACGGCGATCATATCGACGCCGGTGTCATCGAGAATGCGCAAGTAGGCGAACAGGTTGGCCGCCGCCTCCTTCAGGTCGCCGGCGGGCGAGAGATTGAGGCCGGGCACGCCCTGCGGCGCGGCGGGGCCGAAGGCGAGATACATCTCGCCCGCTTGCGGTTCGTCAGCGTTCAGGCGCAGTCTGGCGCGCGGCGCGTAATGGCTTGTCAACTGGCCGGGGGCGGCGGGGGCGCCCGTTTCCAATGGTGTGATGAGCGGCGCGTCGATGACCCGTTCGATCTCCGCGCGCGCGATGCCGCCGGGGCGCAGCAGCGTCGCGCGTCCTTCATCATCGAAACCGATGATGGTGGATTCCACGCCCACGGCGCATTCGCCGCCGTCGAGAATGAGGAACACGTCCGCCGCCAGTTCGCTCTCCGCCACGTGCTCCGCCTCCGTGGGCGAGAGCCGGCCCGACACATTGGCCGACGGCGCGGCGACGGGGCCGCCGAACGCCCGCAGCAGCTCTCGCGCCAGCGGATGGGCCGGCACGCGCAGGGCGATGGTGTCCAGCCCGGCGGAGGCCAGCAGCGAGACGGGGCATTCCGCGGCGCGCGGCAGCACGAGGGTGAGCGGCCCGGGCCAGAAGGCGGCGGCCAGCTTGCGCGCCTTGTCGCTGAAGGTGGCGAGGCGCTCCGCCGCCGCCGCATCCGCCACGTGGGCGATCAGCGGGTTGAAACGCGGGCGGCGCTTGGCGGCGAAGATGGCGGCCACGGCGTCGTCATTGGCAGCGTCGGCGCCCAGGCCATAGACCGTCTCGGTGGGAAAGGCCACCAGCCTGCCGGCGCGCAGGGCAGCGGCCGCCGCGTTCACGTCGCCGCTCAGCTTGTCGGTTCGCGTTTCGCCGTGCATCATGGGCCCTGTGGTAGGCTTGCCGGCGGCGGCAAATCAAGGGGCTTCGCATTCCGTGGCGACATTGTATCTCTCCCATCCGGCCTGTCTCGAACACCGGGTGCCGGCCGATCACCCGGAGCGCCCGGCGCGGCTTGAAGCGGTGGAGAAAATTCTCGCGCACGATCATTTCGCGGCGCTGCAGCGGGAAGAAGCGCCACGGGCGGAGCGCGAACACCTGCTGCTGGCGCACACGGAAGAGCATGTGGCGGCGATCGAAGACGCGGTGCCGGGGCCGCAGGAGCGCATGCGGCCCATCGATCCCGACACGTGGCTGTCGGCGGGCAGTTGGGAAGCGGCGCTCAGGGCCGCCGGGGCGGGGAT
>DRPD01000066.1 GCA_011374735.1 Thermopetrobacter sp. | reverse complement strand
TGAACTGCCGCCGCCGGTTATCGACACGGAACAGGCCGAACACGTTGCGCAGGGCGCCGGCCACGCTGCCCGACCGTCTCTTGCGGCGCGCCGCGCGAGGGTTGCCCGGGCGCACGATGCGCACCTGCTGGCCGCCCGTGGACAACCTCCGCACCCGCTCGCGCCGCGCCCCCGGCGTGACGATGCGCACCGCCGCCGGCGTCAGGATATCGGCGTCGGTCAGCGCCTGCAACGAGGCGCCGCCGGCGTCGTCGAGGGCCGCCAACTTGCGCTGCGCTCGCGCCGCTGGTCGCGCCGCCGCCGGCCGCGTCAGCCCCGGCCGTGTCTGCGCCACCTGCAGGTGCTGGCGGGAGACCGGCAGACCGGGCAGGGGCAGGGGCTTCCTGCCCAACAGCGCCTGATCCATGAAGCGCTGCCAGGTCTGCGCCGGCAGCCGTCCGCCGGTCAGCTTGTTGGTCGGCGTATAGTTGTCGTTGCCGAACCACACGCCGGTCACCAGATGCCCGGTGATGCCCATGAACCAGGCGTCGCGATAACTCGACGTGGTGCCGGTCTTGCCCGCTTGCGGGGTGAAGCCGAGCTGGGCGCGCCGCGCCGTGCCGTTCGCCACCACATTGGCCAGCATGGTGTTGAGTTGGGCCACCTTGCCGGCCGGCAAGGTCTGCTTGGGCCGCGGCTCCATCTTGTCGCGCCGATAGATCAGCGTGCCGTCCGGGCGGCGGATTTCCAGCACCGAATAGGGAGATACCCGCTTGCCGCCGTTGGCAAAGGCGGCGTAGGCGGTGGTCAGGTCCAGCACCGTCACCTCGTTGGAGCCCAGCGGCATGGACGGCACCGGCAGGATGCGTGACTTCAGCCCGGCCCGCCGCGCCACGTCGATGATGGTTTGGCGGCCAATAAGGGTCATCAGCCGCACCGGCACCGTGTTGTAGGAGTGGGTCAGCGCCTGCAACAGCGTCACCTTGCCGTGATAGCGGCGCGAATAGTTCTGCGGCGTCCAGCCGCGGATGGTGATCGGCGCGTCGGTGATGCGCGACAGTGGCTTGTAGCCGTTCATCAGCGCCGCCAGATAGACGAACGGCTTGAACGCCGATCCCGGCTGGCGCAGCGCGTCGGTGGCCCGGTTGAACTGGCTTTTCTCGTAGTCGCGGCCGCCGACGATGGCCTTCAGCGCCCCATCGGGCGTCATCGACACCAACGCCCCTTGCCGCGCCCGATAGAGCTTGCCCTCCTGCTCCAGCGCCGCGATCACGGTGTCTTCGGCCAGCTTCTGGATACGCGGCTCCAGGGTGCTGCGCACCTCCACCACGAAATCCTGAGTCAGGTTATGGCGCTTCAGGATGTCGAGGGTTTCCTGATAGACGTAATCAAGGAAGTAGTTGGCCGGCACCTGCTCGTCGCGCTTGATCACTTCCAGCGGCTGGGCTCGCGCCGCCATCAGCTCGCCATGCGAGATGAACCCGGCCTTCAGCATGCGATACAGCACCACGGTGGCGCGTTTTTCGGCGTTTTCCGGGTTCAGGTGCGGCGCGAACTTGGTCGGCGCCTTGAACAGCCCGGCCAGCACCGCCGCCTGCTTCAGGTTGATGTCGCGCACCGAGCGGCCGAAGTAGAATTGCGCCGCCGCCTCCACCCCATGGGCGCCGGCCCCCATGTAGGCGCGTTCCAGATACAGCTTCAGGATCTCGTCCTTGCTCAGGCGCGCCTCGATCCACAGCGCCAGGAACGCCTCGTGGATCTTGCGGCGGAACGAACGCTCCGGCGTCAGGAACAGGTTCTTGGCCAGCTGCTGGGTGATGCTGGAGCCGCCCTGCACCACCCCCTTGGCCTGGGCGTTGGCGATGGCGGCGCGCAGGGTGCCGATCACATCGACGCCGAAATGGTCGTAGAACCGGGTGTCCTCGGTGGCCAGCACCGCCTTGATCAGGTGCTGCGGGATTTCCGAAAACGGCACCGCGTCGTTCTGGCGGATGCCGCGCCGCCCGACGATCTCGCCGTTGACGTCGGTGATGGTCACCGCGTATTGGCGGCGCATGTTCCACACGTCGCCCTCGCCGGAAAACGGCGGCACCGCGAAGGCCACCAGCACGAAGGCGATGGCCAGCGCGAACGACAGGCCGTCGTCCAGCAGACCGACGACGAAGCGCTTGATCCCCGTCACCCGGAAGCGTTGCAGAAAAGAGTCATAGGCCAGCCAGGCGCGGCGCAGGGCGTCCCAGGCTTCGTAGGCGCCGGCGCTGAGGCGCGAGTCGAGCGCGTAGAAGGCGTCCCACACCCGGGCCAGCGCATCCCACGCCATGTTCTTCATCCGTGTCGTGAATGTCTCGCCGCGTTCCGTCACGTCGCCTGCCGCATCCTGTTGTCAACAAGGCCCCATACGCAAATGGTGTCGGTGGCGGAGGTTCGTCAACCACTTGCATGTCATGAGGAGGGGCCCGTTTTTCCCCTCGCCGGTGAGGTTGAGGTATAATCGCCGCCTGCGCGACGTTTTCTGATTACCACAGCTTGCGCGCCGAAGGCGAAGCATAACACGAAAGGTCATGCACAAGATGGCGCCATTTTGGCAGACCCGGCCGCTGGCCGCCATGACCACCGAGCAATGGGAAAGCCTGTGCGATCATTGCGGCCGCTGCTGCCTCGTCAAGCTGGAGGACGAGGACACCGGCGACATTTTCACCACCCGCGTCGTTTGCGCCCAATATGACATCGCCTGCGGCCGCTGCGGCGAGTATGCGCGGCGCTTCGAGAAGGTGGCCGATTGTATCAACCTGACGCCCGAAAACGTCGGCTCCATCCCCTGGCTGCCCGAAACCTGCGCCTACCGCCGCCTGCAC
>DRPD01000065.1 GCA_011374735.1 Thermopetrobacter sp. | reverse complement strand
TCAAGCTGCACCACCTGGTGGACGACAAGATCCACGCCCGCTCCGTCGGCCCGTACTCGCTGGTCACCCAGCAGCCGCTGGGCGGCAAGGCGCAGTTCGGCGGCCAGCGGTTCGGCGAGATGGAGGTGTGGGCGCTGGAGGCCTATGGCGCCGCCTACACCCTGCAGGAGATGCTGACCGTGAAGTCCGACGACGTGGCCGGGCGCACCAAGGTCTATGAATCCATCGTGCGCGGCGACGACGCCTTCGAGGCCGGCATCCCGGAGAGCTTCAACGTGCTGGTGAAGGAAATGCGTTCGCTGGGGCTGGACGTGGAGCTGGTGTCCGATCCCGGCGGCGAGTGAGCGCCTTGAGCAGAACATAGCGAGAGAACCGGGCGGCCGGGCCGCCCGTATCTGGAGAGAGCCGACATGCATCAGGAAGTGGCCAACATCTTCGATCCCGGCGGGCAGCCGCAGACCTTCGACGCCATCCGCATCGGCATCGCCTCGCCGGAGAAGATCCTGTCGTGGTCGTTCGGCGAGATCAAGAAGCCGGAAACCATCAACTACCGCACCTTCAAGCCGGAGCGCGACGGCCTGTTCTGCGCGCGCATCTTCGGCCCGGTGAAGGACTACGAGTGCCTGTGCGGCAAATACAAGCGGATGAAGTTCAAGGGCGTCATCTGCGAGAAGTGCGGCGTGGAGGTGACGCTCTCCAAGGTGCGCCGCGAGCGCATGGGCCACATCGAGCTGGCGGCGCCGGTGGCTCACATCTGGTTCCTGAAGTCGCTGCCCAGCCGCATCGGCCTGCTGCTGGACATGATGCTGAAGGAAATCGAGCGGGTGCTCTATTTCGAGAGCTACATCGTCATCGAGCCGGGCACCACGCCGTTCACCAGGGGCCAGCTGCTGAGTGAAGAGGAATACTGGGACGCCCAGGAGGAATACGGCCCCGACGCCTTCACCGCCGGCATCGGCGCGGAGGCGATCCGCGAGATGCTGGCCGCCCTCGATCTGGAGAAGCTGCGCGACGAGCTGAAGAAGGAAATCGCGGAGAGCACCTCGGAACTGAAGCCGAAGAAGCTGGCCAAGCGGCTGAAGGTGGTGGAGGCGTTCATCCAGTCGGGCAACCGCCCGGAGTGGATGATCATGACGGTCATTCCGGTGATCCCGCCGGAGCTCAGGCCGCTGGTGCCGCTGGACGGCGGGCGCTTCGCCACCTCCGATCTGAACGACCTCTACCGCCGCGTCATCAACCGCAACAACCGCTTGAAGCGCCTCATCGAGCTGCGGGCGCCGGACATCATCATCCGCAACGAGAAGCGGATGCTGCAAGAGGCGGTGGACGCGCTGTTCGACAACGGCCGGCGCGGGCGGGTCATCAAGGGGGCGAACAACCGGCCGCTGAAGTCGCTGTCGGACATGCTGAAGGGCAAGCAGGGGCGCTTCCGCCAGAACCTGCTGGGCAAGCGGGTGGACTATTCGGGCCGTTCGGTGATCGTGGTCGGCCCGGAGCTGAAGCTGCACCAGTGCGGCCTGCCGAAGAAGATGGCGCTGGAGCTGTTCAAGCCGTTCATCTACGCGCAGCTGGAGAAGAAGGGCCTTTCGGCCACTGTCAAGCAGGCCAAGAAGCTGGTCGAGCAGGCGCGCCCGGAGGTCTGGGACATTCTCGACGACGTGATCCGCGAACATCCCGTGTTGCTGAACCGCGCCCCGACGCTGCACCGGCTGGGCATTCAGGCCTTCGAGCCGGTGCTGGTGGAGGGCAAGGCCATTCAGCTGCATCCGCTGGTGTGCGCCGCCTTCAACGCCGACTTCGACGGCGACCAGATGGCGGTGCACGTGCCGCTGTCCCTGGAGGCGCAGCTGGAGGCGCGGGTGCTGATGATGTCCACCAACAATATCCTGCACCCGGCCAATGGCGAGCCGATCATCGTGCCGTCGCAGGACATCGTGCTGGGCCTCTACTATCTCTCGCAGATGCGCAGGAACGAGCCGGGCGAGGGCATGGTGTTCGGCTCCATGGCCGAGATCGAGCACGCGCTGGCCAGCGGCGCGGTGACGCTGCACGCGAAGATCAAGGCGCGGTTCTCCCATCTCGATGAAAACGGCAAGCCGGTCTCGAAAATCTTCGAGACGACGCCGGGGCGCATGAAGATCGGCGAGCTGTTGCCGAAGCAGCCCGGCATCTCGCTGGATCTGTGCAACCGGCTGCTCACCAAGGGCGAAATCTCGCGCATGATCGACGAGGTCTACCGCCTGTGCGGCCAGAAGGAGACGGTGATCTTCTGCGACCGCATCATGGGGCTGGGCTACGGCAGCGCGTGCAAGGCCGGCATCTCGTTCGGCAAGGACGACATGGTGGTGCCGGAAACCAAGGAGAAGCTGGTGGAGGAAACCCGCCGGCTGGTGAAGGAATACGAACAGCAATACAACAACGGCCTGATCACCCAGGGCGAGAAATACAACAAGGTGGTGGACGCCTGGTCGAAGTGCACCGACAAGGTGGCCGAGGAGATGATGGCCCGTATCTCGGCGGCGGAGACCGATGAGGAGACGGGGCGCGAGAAGCCGCTCAACTCCATCTACATGATGGCCCATTCCGGGGCCCGCGGCTCACCGGCCCAGATGAAGCAGCTGGCCGGCATGCGCGGACTGATGGCCAAGCCGTCCGGCGAGATCATCGAGACGCCGATCATCTCCAACTTCAAGGAAGGCCTGTCGGTGCTGGAATACTTCGTCTCCACCCACGGAGCGCGCAAGGGGCTGGCCGACACGGCGCTGAAGACCGCCAACTCCGGCTATCTGACCCGGCGGCTGGTGGACGTGGCCCAGGATTCCATCATCATCGAGGAAGACTGCGGCACCAAGAACGCCATCACCACCCAGGCGGTGATCGAGTCCGGCGAGGTGCTGGTCAGCCTCGGCGAACGGGTGCTGGGGCGCACGGCGGCGGAAACGGTGAAGCATCCGGGCAGCGGCGAGGTGATCGTCAAGAAGGGCCGGGAGATCAGCGAGGACATCGCCGCCGCCGTCGACGCCGCCAACATCCAGGAGATTCGCATCCGCTCGGTGCTGACCTGCGAGACGCGCTATGGCGTGTGCGCGAAGTGCTACGGCCGCGATCTGGCGCGCGGCACGCCGGTCAACATCGGCGAGGCGGTGGGCGTCATCGCCGCCCAGTCGATCGGCGAGCCGGGCACCCAGCTGACCATGCGCACCTTCCACATCGGCGGCGCCGCGCAGGTGATCTCGGAGAACGTCATCGAGGCCAACCACGACGGCACGGTGAAGTTCGTCAACGCCAATCTGGCGAAGAACTCCAATGGCGAGATGGTGGTGATGGGCCGCAACATGCGGCTGGTGATCGTCGATGAACACGGCAACGAACGGGCCAGCCACAAGCTGTCCTTCGGCGCCAAGGTGCTGGCCGGCGAGGGCGACGCGGTGAAGCGCGGCGACAAGCTGGTGGAATGGGATCCGCACACCCGGCCGATCCTCACGGAAGTGGACGGCACGGTGGCCTTCGAGGACGTGATCGAGGGCGTCTCGGTGCACGAGGTGACCGACGAATCCACCGGCATCACCAAGCGTGAGGTCATCGACTGGCGGTCCAGCCCGCGCGGTTCCGGCCTGCAACCGGCCATCGTCGTCAGCGACGCCGACGGCAAGCCGAAGAAGCTGCCGCGCGGCGGCGACGCGCGCTACCCGCTGTCGGTGGACGCCATCCTCAACGTCAACCCGGGCGACAAGGTGAAGGCCGGTGACACGCTGGCCCGCATCCCGCTGGAAAGCGCCCGGGCGCGCGACATCACCGGCGGCCTGCCGCGCGTCGCGGAGCTGTTCGAGGCGCGGCGGCCGAAGGATCACGCCATCATCGCGGAGGTGACGGGGCGCGTCGAATATGGCCGCGACTACAAGAACAAGCGCCGCGTGCGCATCGTGCCGGAGGATCCCAATCTGGAGCCGGTGGAATACCTGATCCCCAAGGGCCGCCATCTGCAGGTGCCGGAGGGCGACATCATCGAGAAGGGCGAATACCTGCTCGACGGGCATCCGGCGCCGCACGACATCCTGGCCATCAAGGGCGTGGAGGAGCTGGCGGTCTATCTGATCAACGAAATCCAGGAGGTCTACCGGCTGCAGGGCGTGAAGATCAACGACAAGCACATCGAGGTGATCGTGCGCCAGATGCTGCAGAAGGTGGAAGTCACCGATCCGGGCGACAGCGGCCTGATCGCCGGCGAGCAGGTGGACAAGTGGGAGCTGATGGAGGTCAACGACAGGCTGGAAGCCGAAGGCAAGCGGCCGGCCGGCTTCGAGCCGGTGCTGCTGGGCATCACCAAGGCCAGCTTGCAGACCCGGTCGTTCATCTCCGCCGCCTCCTTCCAGGAAACCACCCGGGTGCTGACCGAAGCGGCGGTGCAGGGCAAGGTGGACCGGCTGGAGGGCCTGAAGGAGAACGTCATCGTCGGGCGGTTGATCCCGGCCGGCACCGGAGGCATGTTGCGCCGCTTCAAGAAAATCGCCGAAACCCGCGATCAGCTGATCCTGGAGGAGAAGCGCAAGGCGGCGGAAAAACTGGCGCAGGAAGAGCAGGCGCAGGCCGTCGCGGCGCTGGAGGCGGAGGCCGACGTGGCGCTGAAGGAGAAGCCGCAGGACGACGGCGATGCCGCCGGCGATGGCGAGCAGGGCTGAGCGTTTGGCCGCGGCCATTTCATCTTGACGACCAGGAAAAGCCGGTGAGAGACGCTCTCACCGGCTTTCTCGCGCCCCCATTCGGCGGTAGCGGCCGTTCCCGCTCAGGCCGTCTGATGCGGGCCCAAGCCGGATGCGGCGGTGGCGGCGACGGCCAGCGGGTGATCGGCGGCGGCCTCGAACAGGCCGATCAGGGCGTCATGGTTGTCGGTGATGAGCGCCAGGCGGCCGACGCCCGGCACCTCGAACGGCGGGCGCACGATCCGGCCGCCTGAAGCGCGTGCCGTCTCAATGGCGTCATCCATGTCTTCCACCATCATGTAGCTGAGCCAGTGAGCCGGGATGCGGCCGCGCGATTCGGCGGCCAGCCGATGGAAGCCGGCCACGGGCCGTCCGTCGCGACGGGCGATCAAATAGGCGCCGCCGCCGGAGGCGCGGGCGTCTTCGAATTCCCAGCCCAGGGTGCGGTGATAGAAGGCCGCGGCGGCGTCGAGATCGTGGCAGTTCAGTTCATGCCACCAATAAGGTGCCGTGGTGTCGTGCATGATGATCGTTTCTCCTCAAGATCGGTGTTCGCTGTCGGCTGCGGCCGACGCCCCCACGCGGACGCATATGCCCCACCGGCAAGGCGGGCCGGGGGCGAAAAACGGGCCATTGCCGGGAACCTTTTCGGCGAACTTTGGATCGGCCGGGCGCGGGTCCGGCGGGGCGAGGAGGAGATGGCGGGCCGGGCCGGCCTTTCTGACGTTTTTTGGGCTTGACGGGCCGGGCGGGCGGGGCTAAAGCTTGCCCCGTCTTGACGGACGGGGCAGGCCGCAGGGCGGATTTTCCGCACTGGACGCTGCCTGAAGGACAAGCAGTCAGGGTTTTGGACAAGACCTTGGCGGGCGCTGAACCTGCCAAGGTCCTCTGGTTGTCGCATGGCGTCCGGGTCGCACCCCTGGAGGTGAGGCGCCGGAATGGCCGGCTTTTCGCGCCTCATGGTGTCATGATGGCGCGGGCGGGCCGTGGCGTGCGCCGGCCGGGCGTGCCGAAGCGAGGATGAAGGCAGAGAGAAGGCAGAACGCAGATGCCGACGATCAACCAGCTGATCCGCAAGCCGCGCAAGGCGGTGGTGAAGCGCAACAAGGTGCCGGCCCTCATGGCCTGCCCGCAGAAGCGCGGGGTGTGCACGCGCGTCTATACGACGACGCCGAAGAAGCCGAACTCGGCGCTGCGCAAGGTGGCGCGGGTGCGCCTGACCAACGGCTTCGAGGTGACCAGCTACATTCCCGGCGAGGGTCACAACCTGCAGGAACATTCCGTGGTGCTGATCCGCGGCGGCCGCGTGAAGGACCTGCCGGGCGTGCGCTACCACATCATTCGCGGCGTGCTGGACACGCAGGGCGTCGATGGGCGCCGTCAGCGGCGCTCCAAATATGGCGCCAAACGGCCGAAGTGAGGGATTGAACTGCCATGTCGCGTCGTCACCGCGCAGAGAAACGCGAAATCAACCCGGATCCGAAGTTCGGAGACGTGGTGCTGTCGAAATTCATGAATTGCCTGATGGTGGGCGGCAAGAAATCGGCCGCCGAGCGCATCGTCTATGGCGCGCTGGACACCATCCAGAAAAAGTCCGGGGCCGATCCGCTGGCGCTGTTCCACGAGGCCCTGGAGAACGTCATGCCGCAGGTGGAGGTGCGCTCCCGCCGGGTCGGCGGCGCCACCTATCAGGTGCCGGTGGAGGTGCGGCCCGACCGCAAGCAGACGCTGGCCATCCGCTGGCTGATCGCCGCCGCCCGGGCGCGCGGCGAGCGCACCATGGTGGAGCGTCTGTCCGGCGAACTGCTGGACGCCGCCAACAACCGCGGCGCGGCGGTGAAGAAGCGCGAGGACACCCATCGCATGGCCGAGGCCAACCGCGCGTTCTCGCATTACCGCTGGTGACACCAAGGCTTAAGAGAGATTTCGGAGCAGGCAGATGGCCCGCAAATACGCCATAGAGAATTACCGCAACTTCGGCATCATGGCCCACATCGACGCCGGCAAGACGACGGTGACGGAGCGCATCCTCTATTACACCGGCAAGAGCCACAAGATCGGCGAGGTGCACGACGGCGCCGCCACCATGGACTTCATGGAGCAGGAGCAGGAGCGCGGCATCACCATCACGTCGGCCGCCACCACCACCTTCTGGAACGATTGCCGGCTGAACATCATCGACACCCCGGGCCACGTGGATTTCACCATCGAGGTGGAGCGCAGCTTGCGGGTGCTGGACGGCGCGGTCACGGTGCTGGACGCCAACGCCGGCGTCGAGCCGCAGACGGAAACCGTGTGGCGCCAGGGCGACAAGTATGGCGTGCCGCGCATCGTGTTCGCCAACAAGATGGACAAGATCGGCGCCGACTTCGACCGTTGCGTGTCCGACATCAGGGAGCGTCTGGGGGCGCGGCCGGTGCCGATCCAGATGCCGATCGGCGCGGAGGACGATTTCAAGGGCGTCATCGATCTGGTGCGCATGGTGGCCATCGTGTGGGACGAGGAGACGCTGGGCGCGAAGTTCCACGAGGAGGAGATCCCGGCCGAACTGAAGGATCGGGCCGAGGAAATGCGCACCGAGATGATCGAGACGGTGGTGGAGCTGGACGAGGAGGCCATGGACGCCTATCTGTCCGGCGAGGAGATTTCCGAGGATACGATCAAGGCGCTGCTGCGCAAGGGCACGCTGGCCAACGACTTCTTCCCCGTTCTGTGCGGCTCCGCGTTCAAGAACAAGGGCGTGCAGCCGCTGCTGGACGCGGTGGTGGATCTGCTGCCGTCGCCGCTGGACGTGCCGCCGATCAAGGGCACCGACTACAAGAGCGGCGAGGAGGTGGTGCGCGAATCCTCCGATGACGCGCCGCTGGCCATGCTGGCCTTCAAGCTGATGGAAGACCCCTACGGCACGCTGACCTTCAGCCGCATCTATTCGGGCAAGGCGAAGAAGGGCACCACGGTGCTCAACACCACCACCGGCAAGACGGAGCGCATCGGCCGCATGGTGCTGATGCACGCCAACGACCGCGAGGAGCTGGACGAGGCCTACGCCGGCGACATCGTGGCGCTGGTGGGCCTGAAAAACACCCAGACCGGCGACACCCTGTGCGATGTATCCAAGCCGGTGGTGCTGGAGAAGATGGAGTTCCCCGAGCCGGTGATCGAGAAGGCTATCGAGCCGGCTTCGAAAGCCGATCAGGAGAAGCTGTCCATCGCGCTTCAGAAGCTGGCCAAGGAGGATCCGTCGTTCCGGGTCTATACGGATGAGGAATCCGG
>DRPD01000064.1 GCA_011374735.1 Thermopetrobacter sp. | reverse complement strand
GTGGGCGGGTGTGGCGGAATTGGTAGACGCGCAGGATTTAGGTTCCTGTGGGGCAACCCGTGAGGGTTCGACTCCCTCCGCCCGCACCAGTCGAATGAGCATGATCGTGCAATGACAATTGATGGAAAGACGACACAGATGGATGTGAAGGAACTGGAAAACGACGGCCTGAAGCGCCGTTATGAGGTGACGATCGCGGCCGATGACCTGAAGGCGCGGCGCGACGCGAAGCTGGAGGAATTGCGCAAGACGGCGCGCATTCCGGGCTTTCGCCCCGGCAAGGTGCCGCTGAGCCATTTGCAGCGGCTGTATGGCCAGAACACCATGGCCGAGGTGGTCGATCAGGCGATCAACGAGACGGTGCAGGCGGTGCTTTCGGAGCGCGAGGAACGCCCGGCCTATCAGCCGCAGGTGGATCTGGCGGGCGAGGAAAAGGACGTGGAGAAGGTGATCCGCGGCGAGGCCGATCTGACCTTCATCATGGACTTCGAGGTGACCCCGAAGGTGGAGCTGAAGGACTATTCGTCGCTGAAGCTGGAACGCTTCAAGGTGACGCCGGACGAGAAGGACATCGACGAGGCGCTCGCCAACCTGGCGAAACAGGTGAAGGACTACGAGGACAAGGACGGCAAGGCGGAGAAGGGCGACCGGGTGGTCATCTCCTTCGTGGGGCGCATCGATGGCGAGGAGTTCGAGGGCGGCAAGGCGGACAACGTGCCGCTGGAGCTGGGTTCCGGGCAGTTCATCCCCGGCTTCGAGGAGCAGATGATCGGCGTGAAGGCCGGCGAGGAGCGCGTCATCAAGGTGCCGTTCCCGGAAGATTACGGGGTGAAGGAGCTGGCCGGCAAGGAGGCGGAGTTCACCGTCAGGGTGGAAGCGGTGCAGGCGGCGAAGGAGAGCGAGATCGACAACGCCTTCGCCCTGAAGCTGGGGGCGAAGGACGTGGACGACCTGCGCCGGCGCATTCGCGAGCAGGCGGAGGCGGAATTCGCCCAGATGACGGAAGAGGAGCTGAAGCGCGACGTGCTCGACGCGCTGGACGCGCAATACGACTTCACGGTGCCCGAGAAGATGGTGGAGGCGGAGTTTCAGCAGATCTGGCATCAGCTGGAGCACCAGATGAAGGAGGCCGGCAGCACGTTCGCGGACGAAGGCACCAGCGAAGAGGAAGCGCGCGAGGAATACCGCAGGATCGCCGAGCGCCGGGTGCGGCTGGGGCTGGTTATCGGGGCCATCGGCGAGGAGGCCGGGATCACCGTGCCGGAGGATGAGCTGCACCAGGGCCTGATCGACCGGGCGCGCCAGTTCCCGGGCCAGGAGAAGGAGGTGTTCGAGTTCTACCGCAAGAACCCGGAGGCGCTGATGGAAATCCGCGGGCCGATCTTCGAGCGCAAGGTGGTGGAGCACATCGTGCAGAAGGCCGATGTCAGCGAGCGCGAAGTGGGCCGCGAGGAGCTGGAGAAGATCCTCGCCGAACGCCATGAAGAGGGCGCGAAAGAACTCAAGCGGGGCGGCAAGAAAACGGCCGGCGGGGCGAAGAAAAAGGGTGGCAAGAAGGGCGAGAACGCCTGAGCCTGCCGGGGGCCGACGGCGGCCGCCGTTTTCGCCCGAATGGGGGGTTGTAAGCCCCGCGCGGCGTGGTTATATGTG
>DRPD01000063.1 GCA_011374735.1 Thermopetrobacter sp. | reverse complement strand
GGCGGGGTCGTCGGCCAGCCGGTTTTCCAATCTTTCCACCATGGAACGGATCATCCGCTGCCGTTCCTGTGGCGACATCGTCGCGATGTCCTTCATGCGCTGGCGCACCTGTTCGGCGCTCGGCCCGCCATTGGAGGAGGACGCCGGCGTGGAGGTGCGCGGAGCGCCGCCCAGGCGGGCGATCTGGCGTTCGATGGCCTTGCGGCCGGCGAAATCGGGCGGCAGGTCGGCCAGCAGCCGGTTCAGCTCTGCCACCGCTTTTTTGTTGTCGCCGTCCTGCGCGGCGGCCATGGCCAGATAGAAGCGGCTCATGGGGTTGCCCGGCGCCAGCTTCAGGGCCATGGCGAAGGCCCGCCGGGCTTCGGGGGAGAACCTGCCCCTGGCGGCGAACACCAGCGCCTCGCCATAGGCATTGTAAAGATCGGCATCGGGTTTGTCACTCAAACGGATGGCGTTCTTGTAGGCGCTGGCCGCCTTGGCGTATTGGCCCTGCCGGGCATAGACCGGGGCCAGCACCAGCCAGCCGCGCCGGTCTTTCGGGTTTTCCCGCAGCCGCTGTTCCACCTTGCGCACCAGGGCGGCGATATCGCGCGCCTGCGGCGACTTGTCGATGCGGTTGGCGATGGGCAGGTCGGGCATGCCGGGGCGGCCGGCCTTGAGATAGACGGCGACGCTCAGCGCCGGCACCACCACCAGCGCCGCCAGCACCGGCAAGGCACCGGCGAAACGCCCCCGTTCGTGATCGCGCAGCTGTTCGGCGGCCTTGCGGCGCTGTTCGCCGGCGGCGAGAATGCGACGGGCGATCTCATTGCGGGCCTGTTCGGCCTCCGCCTCGCCGATCAGCCCCTGGGCGATGTCCTCTTCAAGCTCGCGCATCTGATCGCGGAAGATGGCGAGATCGTATTCAGCGCGCAGCAGGGCCTTGCCGGGGCGGCGCAGGAACGGCAGCGTCAAGGCCAGCATGACAGCGGCCGTCAGGGCCAGCGCCGCCAGCCAGAACAGCGCATCGTGTGAAAGTGCCGTCATTCGCTCCATATCTCCCGCGCATTCTCCGCGCGCCATCCGGCCGTCTCGCAACGGCCGCGCAGGAGACTATTTCATTTCCGGCGCTCAGGTAAGGCGATGTGGCGGCGGATTACAACATTTTCATTCCGGTTTCATCCAACGGTTTCGCGCCGGACGGTGCGCGATGGGAGCTTTCAGACCGTTCTTTCGGCACGGGTGAAAAAAGCGGGGAGCAGATTCTGATGAATCCGCTCCCCTTTCACCGGGTGCACCGTCGGCGACCGGGGGCAATATGCGGACGGCTCACCCGGCAATCTTTTCCCGCCACCCCGGCGACACTTCGGTGTCTCGTCGCCTTTTCCTGCATGAACGCGCGTGCCATATGCAAGGGAAAAATGCGCCAATCCGGCAAATGAAAATGAAAAAATGGATGGGAGCCGCCGCCGCCGCAACCTGTGCAGGCGGTCGTGGCGTGGTCATTCCGTCTCGCGTGTGACGCGCGGCAGGACGAGTTCCGCCTGCAGCCCGCCCGCCTCGGCGCGGCCCAATTTCAGTTCACCGTGATACATGGCGGCGATCTCGCTGACGATGGACAGGCCGAGGCCGGAGCCGGGGGTCGATTCATCCAGCCGGCGGCCGCGCTGCAAGGCCATCTTGCGCTCCTTCCCGCTCAGGCCCGGGCCATCATCGGCGATGGTCAGGCGGAACATCCTGCGTTGCGCGCCGGCCTCTGGCGGCGGCACGCTTGCCTCGATGGTGATGCGCCGTTTGGCGAAGCGAAAGGCGTTTTCCAGGAGATTGCCCAGCATCTCCTCCAGGTCCTGCCTCTCGCCACGGAACATCAGCCCGCCGGGGCAGGTCACCTCCACCTTGATGTTCCTGTCGCGGTTGATGCGCAGCAAGGTGCGGGTCAACGCCTCCATGACGGGGCGCACTTCCGTCGCCGCGGTCAGGGTGCCGGCGGTGGCGGCGCGGCGGGCGCGGTCGAGATAGAGCTCCACATGGTCGCGCATGATGCGGATCTGCTCCATCACCTTGCGGCCCAGGGCGGAGCGCACGCTGGCGGCCTCGTTGGCCAGCACGGCGAGCGGCGTCTTCAAGGCGTGGGCCAGGTTGCCCACCTGGGTGCGGGCCCGCTCGATGACCTCGCGGTTGGCGTGCAGCAACTGGTTCAGCTCATGGGCGACGGGGGCGATCTCACGCGGATATTCGCCGCTCAAGGCGTCCTTGCGGCCTTCACGGATATCGCTCAGCTCGCCGCGCAGGTGGGCCAACGGGCGCAAGCCGAAGCGCACCTGCACGAACAGGGCCAGCACCAGGGCCAGCGCCAACAGGCCCAGCATGAGGATCATGGATTGGTTGAAGAAGGCGATTTCGGCACGCAGTTCATCGACGTTGCCGGCCACCAGCACGGAGACCGGATGGCGGCCGTCGAACAGGATGAAGCGCTTTTCCAGCACGCGCAGGGCATTGCCGGAGAAGTCGCGGGCGTAATAGCGGGCCATGCCGCCGGCGTCGCGCCCGGCGGTGTCCTCGGCGGGCACCGGCAGGCGTTGCTCCAGCAAGGAAGAAGAGGCCAGCGGTTTGGCAGCAGACCCCTTCAAGGGGGTGATCTGCCAATACCAGCCGGATACGGGCAGCGAGAAGTTGGGATCGGCCAGCGGGGTGCGCAGATACAGTTCGTCGCGCCCGCTGATGTCGACATTGGACAGCAGGCCGTTCATGGTGGCCTCCAGGCGGGCGTCGAAGTTGCGCTCCACGGTGCTCTTGAACAGCCAGGCCAGCATGCCGCCGGCCAGCAGCAGCAATACGGCGGCCACGGCCATGGCCGACAGCACGAGACGAAGGCTCAGGGAGTTGCCGAGACGGGTGCGCAAGGGGGCTCGATTCCGGGCTATCGTGAGCAGGCATCCTGATCCGGTTCGCCGACATAATAGCCCAATCCGCGCACGGTGTGCAGCAGGTCGCGGCCGATCTTCTTGCGCAGGCGGCCGATGAAGACCTCGATGGTATTGGAATCGCGGTCGAAGTCCTGATCGTAGAGGTGCTCGATCAACTCGGTGCGGGAGATGACCTTGCCCTTGTGGTGCATCAGGTAGGCCAGCAGGCGGTATTCCAGCGAGGTGAGCTTGACCGGCATGCCGTCGCGCATGACGCGGGCGGCGCGGGTATCGAGGGTGATCGGGCCGCAGGTGATCTCGCTGCTGGCATGGCCGGTGGCGCGGCGCAACAGGGCGCGCAGGCGGGCCAGCAATTCCTCCATGTGAAAGGGCTTGGCCACGTAATCGTCGGCGCCGGCGTCGAAGCCGGCCACCTTGTCGCTCCAACGGTCGCGGGCGGTGAGGATCAACACCGGCATTTCGCGCCCGGCCCGGCGCCATTGCTCCAACACGGTGACGCCGTCCATCACCGGCAGGCCGAGGTCGAGGATCACCGCGTCATAAGGCTCCGTGTCGCCCAGGAAATGCCCCTCTTCCCCATCGGTGGCGGAATCGACGGCATATCCGGCGTCCTTGAGCGCCGCCACCAGCTGCCGGTTGAGGTCAGGGTCATCTTCGACGACGAGCAGACGCACGATCGGCCCTCCCCTGTCAATTTCAGCGCAGTATGGCGCCGGTGACGGCGTTGACCCGCATGATGATGATGCGGTCGCCACGGCGCAGGCGCACGGCATAGACCGGCTCGCGGCCGGGCAGAAGGCGCACGCCCAACGGCTTGCTGCCCGGATACCGTTGCAACGCCTTGCTCAAGGCCAGGCTGGCGCCCAGAATGCGCAAGCGCTTCTTGGCGCGTTGGCGCTGCGTGCCACGCCGCCGCACATCGCCGCGCCGGCGCAGGTCCGGGCGCGTGAAAAACGGCCTTCTCACATCCGGCCGGCGAAAGCGTTGCGGCCTCGCCCCGACGCCGCGGCGGCGACGGAAGGGCCGAAACGAGAAATCCGCCAACTGGGCTACGATGATGGGGCGCGCAGCGGAAATGCCGCCGGCGGT
>DRPD01000062.1 GCA_011374735.1 Thermopetrobacter sp. | reverse complement strand
GTGATCGAGAAGAAGTTCGGCGGGCCGACGATCACCAAGGACGGGGTGACGGTGGCCAAGGAGGTCGAGCTGAAGGATCCGCTGGAGAACCTGGGCGCGCAGATGGTGCGCGAGGTGGCCTCGAAGACCTCGGACGTGGCCGGCGACGGCACCACGACGGCGACGCTTCTGGCGCAGTCGATCTATCGGGAGGGCGTCAAGGCGGTGGCCGCCGGGGCGAACCCGATGGCGCTGAAGCGTGGGATCGAGAAGGCCGTCGAGAAGGTGGTCGAGGCGATCGGCAAGCAGTCCAAGCCGGTCTCGGGCGACCAGGAGATCGCCCAAGTGGGGGCGATTTCGGCCAACGGGGACGAGACGATCGGCAAGATCATCGCCGAGGCGATGTCGAAGGTGGGCAAGGACGGCGTGATCACGGTCGAAGAGGCCAAGACGATGGAGACGGAGCTGGAGACGGTGGACGGGATGCAGTTCGACCGTGGTTACCTGAGCCCGTACTTCATCACCGATCCGGACCGGATGGAGTGCGTGCTGGAGGAGCCCTACATTCTGATCCACGAGAAGAAGATCTCGAACATGAAGGACCTCTTGCCGCTGCTCGAGCAGATTGCGCAGAGCGGCCGGCCGCTGTTGGTGATCGCCGAGGACGTCGAGGGCGAAGCCCTGGCGACGCTGGTGGTGAACAAGCTGCGGGGGACGCTGAAGTGCGCGGCGGTGAAGGCGCCGGGCTTCGGCGACCGGCGGAAGGCGATGTTGGAGGACATCGCGATTCTGACCGGCGGCAAGGCGATCATGGAGGAGACGGGCATCAAACTGGAGGGTGTCCGGCTGGAGGATCTGGGCCGGGCCAAGAAGGTGACGATCGACAAGGACAACACGACGATCGTCGACGGGGCCGGCTCGGAGAAGGCGATCGAGGGCCGGATCAAGCAGCTGAGGGCGCAGATCGAGGAGACGACCTCGGACTATGACCGCGAGAAGCTGCAGGAGCGTTTGGCGAAGCTGGCCGGCGGCGTGGCGGTGATCCGGGTCGGCGCGGCGACCGAGACGGAGATGAAGGAGAAGAAGGCCCGGGTGGAGGATGCTTTGCACGCCACGCGGGCGGCGGTGGAGGAAGGCATCGTGCCGGGCGGCGGGGTGTCGCTGCTGAGGGGCGCGCAGGTCTTGGACGAGGTGAAGCTCGAGGGCGACGAGCAGATCGGGCTGAACATCGTGAAGCGGGCCTGCGAGGAGCCGGTGCGGCAGATCGCGGGCAACGCCGGCTTCGAAGGCGCCATCGTGGTGGAGAAGATCCTGGCCGACTCGAACCAGAACTTCGGCTTCAACGCCGAGAAGGGCGTCTACGAGGATCTGGTGAAGGCCGGGGTGATCGACCCGACGAAGGTGACGCGGACGGCGCTGCAGAACGCCGCCTCGATCGCCGCCCTGGCGCTGACCACCGAAGCCATGGTCTGCGAGATTCCGGAGAAGAAGAAAGAGCCCGCCGGCGGCCCGCCGCACGACATGGAGTACTGAGCCCCGGCGCGGGTCTGCTCTCCGCGCACGGCCGAAAAAGAACAAGGGCCGCCCGCCCTCGCGGCGGGGCGGTCTTTTTTTCTGCGGGCGGCCCGGGCGCCGCCCGCGCCGGGGCCCTAATAGCGGAACACTGCGGCCAGGAGCCCGCCGCCCGGAACTTCGCTCTCGGGCACGGCATAGACGGCGCCGCCCTGAAGCAGCGTCTGGATGGCGGCGAAGTTGAGCAGGTCGCGGTCGCCCGCCTGGCGCTCCTCGTGCACTTCCACCTGCTGCTTGTCGCCGTCCCAGACGCCCCAAATCTGTTT
>DRPD01000061.1 GCA_011374735.1 Thermopetrobacter sp. | reverse complement strand
GCTACGCCCACAAGGCGCTGACCGCCGAGCCGCACATCGGCACCATGCTGCCGTGCAACGTCATCGTGCGCGAGACGGACGGCGGCAAGGTGGAAGTGTCCGCCGTCGATCCCATGGCTTCCATGCAGGCCATCGACAACCCGCAGCTGGGCGAGATCGCGCAGACGGTGCGTGGCCTGCTCGAACAGGTGATCGCCGAGCTGTGAGCGCATCGCTGGCGGCGCATCACTCCCCCAGCGCCGCCAGCAGCACGTCGCGCGCCTCGTTGATCTGCCGCGCCAGCCAGTCGGAGCCGCCATGATCGGGATGCGCCGTTTTCATCAGTCTGCGATGCGCGGCGCGGATGTCGGCGGCGGTGGCGGTTTCGTCCACCCCCAGGATTTCACGCGCCCGCGCCACCGTCATCGGCCCGTCGCCCCGCGCCGCCCGCCCGATCCATTCGCGCCAGCCCGGATGCGTCCGCTCCAGCCACGCCTCCAGCAGGTGCAGCGACTGATCGCCGGCCGCCGCGCATTCCTCGTGCAACAGGCGCAGCTCGGCGCGCTTCAATCCCGATAGCGCCCGCCCGGCGAAGCGGCCGGTGAGCACCTCGCCCTCCATCTCGCCGCTGTCGTGATCGAGCCGCATGCGCAACAGCCGGGTGTTCACCTCCGACGCGCGCCCCCTCTTCGCCGCGCCGCCGCCACCAAACGGATTGCCGTCCTTCAGCAACATCACCCCGCCGGCCAGCATCAGCGGCAGCCCGATGGCCAGCCCGCCGCGCGCCGACAGCGTCAGCCCCAGCCCGATGAGCGCCAGCCCGCCGCTTTTCTTCATCACCCCGGCCACCTGCCTGGGCGGCGCGTGAATGAGCCAATACAGCGCCCCGGCCAGCCCCAAGACGACAACGATGGCGGAAAGTATTTGCGCCATGACATGCGGCCCATTCCCGTTATTCGCCCTTCATCTTCGACAGCCGCCGGAGATTGTCGGCGGCCCGTTTTCCGTATCGCGCCGCCTCGAACGCGGCCGGATGTGCCCGGCTGAGCCTGACGATCTCCCGCAACCGCGTCCGCGCCCGCGGATAGTCTTTCTTCATGAGGAAAACCAGCGCCCGATGATGCAGCGCGTGAAAGTCGGGATTCAGGGGCGTGATCTTCAGGGCTTCCCGCGCGCTGTCTTCGAGGTTGCCCGCATCATCGAGCCCCAGATACGCATGGCCGAGGTCGATCAGCCTGTCCCGCTTCTCGCGCGCGTCTCGCGCCAGATCGGCCGCGCGCCGGAAGTTCCGCGCCGCCAATTGATATTTCTTCAGGCGCATCTGAAAAACCGCCAGGGTGCGCCGGGCCAGCGCGCTGGAGGGGTGGGCGGCGGCGAAACGCTCCAGCACCGCCATGGCCTTTTCCGGCTCGTTGCGCGCCGTGCGGATGTCCACCAGCTTGCCATAGGCCGGCGCGAACGTCGGATCGAGGGCGATGGTGCGTTCGAAATCGGCGATCGCCTTGTCGTGTTCTCCCTTGTCGCTCCACGCGCGCCCGCGATTGTAGTAGGTGGGCGCGCGCTCAGGGGCGCGTTCAATGGCCCGGGTGTAGTCGGCGATGGCCTTGTCGTAGTCGCCCTTGCTCGCCCACGCGACCCCGCGATTATGGTAGGCGACAGCGAATTCGGGATTGAATTTGATGACCCTGGTGTAATCGGCGATGGCCTTGTCGTATTCGCCCAGCTCGTCCCACACGACGCCGCGCACGTAATGGGCGGCGGCATTGTCCGGATCGAGTTCGATGGCCCTGCCCAGATCGGCGACGGCCTTGCCGTATCGCTTCTGCGCCGCCCACGCGCGCCCGCGCTCGAAATGATATGAGGCGCGCGTCTTGCGCGGCGCGCGGTGTTGCGTGATGAGGCGCGTGCAGGCGCGCACCGCCGCCGCCGGATCGCGCTGTGGTTGCTGGCAGACGTTCCGCAGCTTGTCCCAGGTTTCACCGGCCACCAGCGGCGGCGCGCCCGGCGTCATCATCATGCCGGCCAGCACCGCCACCCCCAATCGCCATAACATGCGCCACCTCCCTCCCGTTCCCGCCGCCACGCCTTGCGAATGAGGAAGCATGATAGGCGGGCCGACATGCCGTGCCAAGGCCGCCCGGACTACCGGCCCATCTTCTCCAGCAGCAGCCGCGCGCCCGCGCCGCCGGATTTTTCCAGCGCCGCGCGCCCGCCGGCCGCATAGACCGCGACGGCGCAGAGCAGTTCCTTCAGTTGCGCCGCCGCGCTGCTGTCGAACCGGCAGTGCGCCCCGCCGGTCAGCCGCGCGATCTCCGCGAAGGCGCGGCCCGCCACCGGGTCGTCGCCTTCCTGGAACATGAACACCGGCACCCCCAGCATGGCGATGCGCCCGGCCTTGTCACACAGCGCGTCGATGTCCTCCTCGCAGGCGTCGCCCACGTGCACCACCGCCTGCACCGGCGCCTTGCCCGCCTCCTTCAGCACATGGGACAGCACCCGCCCGATCTGCGTGTAACCGCCGCGGCACTCCACCTTGCTCATCAGCCCGGCCAGCCGGCGCGGCTCGGACACCCAGCGGCTGGCCTTGCATTCCCGAAAGCCGCGATAGAACACCAGCTGCACGTCAAGCCCGCCGATGTCGGCCGTGGCGTGGAACATCTCCGCCTGCAAGTGTTGCGCCCTGTCCCAGGTCGGCTGGCGGCTCATGGTGGCGTCCATGGAGAAGATCAGCCGCCCCCGCACCCCCGCCGGCTTCGCCGGCGCGCGGGCGCGCACTTCCTGCAGGAAGCTGGCAATCTCCTCCTGCGAAGACGCGGCCGGCGCCCCCTGCCCGGCCCTTTGCGGTATCTTGTCACGACCGCTCAAGTCGCCTGCACCTCTCCCTGTGGCCTCGCTCGTTACTTTTCTATAGATAGAGCCGAAAGGAAGTGGATGCAAAAACCGGCAAGTGGGAACCCATGCATCAGGCGCGCACGGTGGAGGAACTAAGGCTGCACGCCGACGCCTGGCGGGCCCTGAAGCGGCCCGTGGCGCTGGTGCCCACCATGGGGGCGCTGCACGCCGGGCATCTGGCGCTGGTGGAGCGGGCGAAAGAGCTGGCCGATCATGTGGTGGTGTCCATCTTCGTCAACCCCACGCAATTCGGCCCAGACGAAGATTTTGCAAAATATCCGCGCCAGTTGGAGGGTGATCTTGAGAAATTGCACGAGATCGGGGCCGATCTCGCCTACACCCCCTCCGTTGAGGAAATGTATCCCGACGGCTTCGCCACCACCATTCGCGTCGGCGGCCCGGCCGCAGCGGGGCTGGAAGACGCCCACCGCCCGGAGCATTTCGACGGCGTGGCCACGGTGGTGGCCAAGCTGTTCACCCAATGCCTGCCAAGCGTGGCGGTGTTCGGCGAGAAGGACTATCAGCAACTGCTGGTCATCCGCCGCATGGTGCGCGATCTCGACCTGCCGGTGACCATCGTCGGCGCGCCGACGGTGCGCGAGGCCGACGGGCTGGCCCTGTCGTCTCGCAACGCCTATCTCTCGCCCGAACAGCGCGCCGGGGCCCCCGCCCTGTATCAGGCCCTGACGGCGGCGGCCGACGCCATCAGAGGCGGCGCCGATCCCGACGCCGCCTGCCGCGAACAGGCAGGACGACTGGAAGAAGACGGCTGGCGGGTGGATTATCTCGCCGCGCGCGACGCCGAGACGCTGCAAGCCCCCGCCGCCGGCCGCCCCTTGCGCCTGCTGGCCGCCGCCCGATTGGGCGCGGTGCGGCTGATCGACAATATCGCCGTTTGACCCCCTTGCGCGGGCGGTGCCGGCGCATTAAATGCCAGTGGCGTTCACTCCCGAACCCTTGAGGATGACGGCCATGGATGCACTCTTTCACAAGCCGATCAGTGACGAGGAAATCGCCACCCGCGCCCGTCGCGGCCTGTATCTGCCGCGCGCCTGGTTTCTGGTCGCCGGCACCGGTGATGCCGCACAGCCGCTGGTCGCCTTCGATCTGGCGCTGATGAACGCCGGCATCGCCGATGTGAATCTGGTGCGGCTGTCGTCCATCGTCGGCCCGGACGCGGTGCGCATCGATCCCGTCCGGCTGGCCCCCGGCATCCTCGCCGCCACCGCCTACGCCCGCGCCGAATCGCAGACGCCGGGCGAGCGCATCGCGGCGGCCGTGGCCATCGCCCGCCCGGCCGAGCCGGGCCGCGCCTCGGTCATCATGGAATATGCCGCCGCCTGCCCGAAGGACGAGGCGGAAGCCACCGTGCGCGCCATGGCCGAGGAGGCCATCGCCAACCGCGGCCTGACCCTGGCCGAAGTGGAAAGCATCGCCACCGATCACGTGGTGCAACAGGCCGGCGCCGCCTTCGCCGGCGTGGTGCAGATCTGAGCGCTTTCCCCGCCCCGCCTGCTACCGCGACACAAGGCCACGCGGGCGGTGGAAATACACCCCCGTCGTTTGCCGCAAGTATCGACATTTGCTACAGTTTTCCCGGGTCTTCAGCGGTGAGTCGCCGCCCGTGGCCAACGGGCGGTGATTTGCTGCTGCAACGGGAGCGGCAAGAGGGGGAAGCATCACTTGAGCGACCATGACCACGGCCCGCCGGGCGGCCCTGAAGAGGGCGGCATCGGCCTGATCTCCATCGAGGAGGAGATGAGAAGCTCCTACCTCGATTACGCCATGAGCGTCATCGTCTCCCGCGCCCTGCCCGACGTGCGCGACGGCCTGAAGCCGGTGCATCGGCGCATCCTCTATTCGATGCACGAGAATGGCTACCTGTGGAACCGCCCCTACCGCAAGTCGGCCCGCGTGGTCGGCGACGTGATGGGTAAATACCACCCGCACGGCGATCAGGCGATCTACGACGCGCTGGTGCGCATGGCCCAGGACTTCTCGCTGCGCCTGCCGCTGCTCGATGGTCAGGGCAACTTCGGCTCCGTGGACGGCGACCCGCCGGCCGCCATGCGCTACACCGAAACCCGGCTCGGCCCGGCGGCGCAATACATGCTGGAGGACATCGACAAGGACACGGTGGACTTCCAGCCCAACTACGACGGCTCCGAACGGGAACCGGAGGTGCTGCCGGCGCGCTTTCCCAACCTGCTGGTCAACGGCGCCGGCGGCATCGCGGTGGGCATGGCCACCAACATGGCGCCGCACAACCTTGGCGAGGTGATCGCCGCCACCCGGGCGCTGATCGCCGATCCGGCCATCACCATCGAGGAACTGATGGAGCACCTGCCCGGCCCCGACTTTCCCACCGGCGGCATTATTCTGGGCCGGGCCGGCATCCGTTCGGCCTATACCGAAGGCCGCGGCTCCGTCGTCATCCGCGGCCGCGTGACCACCGAAGAGGTGCGAAAGGGGCGCGAGGCGCTGATCATCAGCGAAATCCCCTATCAGGTGAACAAGGCGGCGATGATCGAGAAGATCGCCGATCTGGTGCGCGACAAGCGCATCGAGGGAATCGCCGACATCCGCGACGAATCCGACCGCCACGGCATGCGCGTCGTCATCGAGCTCAAGAAAGACGCCGTCGCCGACGTGGTGCTCAACCAGCTCTACAAATACTCGCCGCTGCAGACCAGCTTCGGCATCAACAACGTGGCGCTCAACGGCGGCAAGCCGGAGCTGTTGAATCTCAAGCAGTTGCTGGAAGCCTTCGTCGCCTTCCGCGAGGAGGTGGTGACGCGCCGCACCCGCTATCTGCTGGCCAAGGCGCGCGACAAGGCCCATGT
>DRPD01000060.1 GCA_011374735.1 Thermopetrobacter sp. | reverse complement strand
TGCCGGCGCTGCTACGGCCCGGTGTCGGCGTGGTCATCTCGCCGTTGATCGCGTTGATGGAGGATCAGGTGCTGGCCCTGCGCGAACTGGGGGTGGCGGCGGCGGTTCTCAACTCCACGCTGGATTTCGACGAGGCACGGCGCATCGAGGACGAGGTGCGCCACGGCGCGCTCGACCTGCTCTACATCGCGCCGGAGCGGCTGATGCAGGAACGCACCCTGGCGCTGCTGAAAGAATCGCCGCTGGCGCTGATCGCCATCGACGAGGCCCATTGCGTGTCGCAATGGGGCCATGACTTCCGGCCCGAATACCGTCGGCTGGACAGGTTGGCGGCGCAATTTCCGAACGTGCCGCGCATCGCCATGACGGCCACCGCCGACGCGCAGACCCGCCGGGACATCGTTCGTCACTTGAAGCTGGAAGATGGACGCACCTTCGTCGCCTCCTTCGACCGGCCCAATATCCGCTATCAGGTGGCGGGGATCGGCGCCGGGCGGCCGGACTTGTTGCGTTTCATCGAGGAACGTCACGCGGGGGAGGCGGGGATCGTCTATTGCCTGTCGCGCAAGCAGACGGAGGAAACGGCCGAATGGCTGCGCGGCAAGGGTATCGAGGCGCTGGCCTATCATGCCGGATTGTCGGCCCGGGAACGCACGGTGCGGCAGAAACGCTTCTTGCTGGAAGACGGGGTGGTGATGGTGGCGACCATCGCCTTCGGCATGGGCATCGACAAGCCGGACGTGCGCTTCGTGGCCCATCTGGCGCTGCCGCCGGCCATCGAGGCCTATTATCAGGAAACCGGCCGGGCCGGGCGCGACGGCGCGCCGGCGGAGGCGTGGCTGAGCTATTCCATGCGCGACGTGGTGCTGCGGCGACGGTTCATCGACGAGGGAGGCGCGCCGGAGGAACATCGGCGGGTGCAGCGGCGCAAGCTGGATGAAATGGTCGGCTATGTGGAGGCGGTGACCTGCCGCCGCCAGTTGCTGCTGGCCTATTTCGGCGAGGCCATGCCACAGCCATGCGGCAATTGCGACAACTGCGCCAACCCGCCGGAACAGGCGGACATGACCGAAGCGGCGCAAAAGGCGCTGTCGAACGTCTGGCGCACCGGCCAACGGTTCGGCGCGGCGCATCTGGTGGACGTGCTTCTGGGAAAGACGACGGACAAGGTGAGCCGATTCGGCCATGACCGCGTCTCCACCTTCGGCATCGGCAAGGAACTGTCGGCCGGGCAATGGCGCGACGTCTATCGTCAGCTGGTCATCGGCGGGTATCTGGATGTGGACGAGGAGCGTTTCGGCGCGCTGCGCCTGACCGAGCGCGCTCGTCCGCTGTTGCGCGGCGAGGAGTCCTTCTTCATGCGCCACCGCCCGAAGCCGCGGCGCGAGGCGAAACCGCGCAAGGTGAAGGTGGCGGACGCGGACATGCCGCCGGAGTCTCAGGCGTTGTTCGAGGCCCTGCGGGCATGGCGCAAGGAAGAGGCGGCGGAGCGCAACGTGCCGCCCTATGTGATCTTCCACGACAGCGCGCTGCGCGGCATCGCCACCTTGCGCCCGAAGACGTTGCAGGCGCTGGCGACGGTGGACGGCGTCGGCGAGGCGAAACTGAACCGCTATGGCGAGGAGGTGCTGCTGATCGTGGCGCGGCATGAAGCGTCATCATGAATGCGCTATAGTGCGCGCCATGAACGAAGAAGCGGACATGAAGCGGCCGTTGCGCACCGGGTGGACGACCGGGGCCTGTGCGGCGGCGGCGGCGAAGGCGGCGTTCACGCGGCTGCTGACCGGAGCGTTTCCCGATCCGGTGGAAATCGAACTGCCCGGCGGCGAGCGGCCGCGCTTCGCGCTGGTGGAGACACGCATCGACGGCGAGACGGCCACCGCCGGGGTGGTGAAGGACGCCGGCGACGATCCGGACGTGACCCACGGGGCGCTCATTCTGGCCACCGTGCGGCGGCTGGAAAAGGGGGCCGGCGTGGTGTTCGCCGCCGGGGAGGGGGTGGGCACCGTCACCCTGCCGGGGCTGCGCCTGCCGGTCGGCGAGCCGGCCATCAACCCGGCGCCGCGCCTGATGATCCGCGACAATCTGGCGGCGGCCAACGGCGGCGCGGTGCCCGACGTGGAGGTGACCGTCGCCATCCCCGGCGGCGAGAAGCTGGCGGCGCGCACCATGAACGCCCGGCTGGGCATCGTCGGCGGGCTGTCGGTGCTGGGCACCACCGGCATCGTGCGGCCCTATTCCTGCGCCGCCTGGATCGCCTCCATTCATGAGGGCATCGACGTGGCCCGGGCGCTGGGGCTCGATCATCTCGCGGCGGCCACCGGCCGGGTGTCGGAGCAGGCGGCGCAGCGGTATTTCAACCTGCCGGAGCAGGCGCTGA
>DRPD01000059.1 GCA_011374735.1 Thermopetrobacter sp. | reverse complement strand
TTCGCCCACATTGGCGATCCTCTTGATGAGCTTACGGGTGCGGGTGTCGATCACCGCCACCTCGTTGCGCCCCGACAGCGCCACATAGAGCCTGGTGCCTTCGGGATTGGTGACGCCGGTTTCCGGCGTGCTGTCCGTGCCGAAGTCAATGACCCCGGCGTTCTTCATGGTGGTGAGATCAATGACATACGCCCGGCCCTCGCTGCGCGAGATGACAAACGCGGTGGTCTCGAACCAGCCGGTGTTGACGCCGGTCATGTCGGCGCCGCCGTTGAGCCGCGCCACCTCCCTGAACGGCGAGACGGTGGAGACGATGGAGACGGTCTTGTCGCCGTTGTTGGGAATGATCATGTAGCGCGAATCGGCGGTGGTGTAGGCGCGCCAGGGCTGATCGCCCAGCTTCAGGGTCTTCAGTTTCTTCTGCGTGCGCAGGTCGATCACCGCCATGGCGTCGCCGTCGCCGAAGGCGGCGAAGCCCAGCCGGCCGTCCACGGTGCGGGTGACGTTGATGATACCCTGATGCTCCTCGTCGGTGCCGGGCAGCTTGGCCAGCGCCTGGCCCTCCGCCACCGGGATTTCGCGCACCACCTTGCCGGAAGCGACATCGATGACGGAGACGAAATTGGCCCCCAGATTGCCGACGAACAGCTGCTTGCCGTCGGGGCTGAAGGTCATGTTGTGCGGCTCATGCAGGCCGCTGACGCGCTTCACCTCGTGATCGCCACGCAGGGACACCAGCGACACGGTGCCCTCGCCGATGTTGCCCACCGCCAGCAGGTCGCCGCCGGGCGAAAGCTCCATGTGCTCCGGCTCGTGGCCCAGCTTCACGGTGGCGGTGGTCGTCAGGGTCTTCAGGTCGATGATGCTGATGGTGTTGTCAGCGGTGTTGGAGGCCACCAGCTTGCCCAGGGTGTCGGACACCGCCACCTGATGGGGCACGTTGCCCACCCTGACGCGGGCCACCACCTTGTCGTCATCGGTGCTGATGACGGTTACGTCGGCGGAATTGCGGTTGGGCACGAAGACGTATCGGTCATAAGGGGCCTCCAGCGCCCGCGCGGCGCCGGCCAGCCCGAGCAGCAGGCCGAGGCCGAGGACGGCCCGTTTCAGCATGTGGTGCGATCGCAACATGAACTCCTCCTGTCATTCAGACTCGAGCATTGGCGTTCATGCCATCGCGAAGGAATGGGGAGGAAAAAGGCGGTGGAAGAGATGGACGTTGAGCGATGCCCCCCTTCCCCTCATGCCTCGTCCGGATCACCCCGTCCGGTTCGCTCTGGCTTTCCGTTTCTGCCCGGCAGGTCTCCTGGCTCGCGGGTCGGATGCGGGTGGCTTCCACCTTCCCGGCCATGGGGCCAGTGGCATGCCGGAAGCCGCGCTCGCCGCTCACAGTTGCGGGGGCAGCCCGGGATTCTCACCCGGTTCCCTCTTCGCTTTCCGCCCCTTCGAGAATCAGGAACGGAAAGAACCGGACAGCGCGGCGAGGCTACCAGCGCCGCGACGGGAGAGTCAACGACGCGCGGCGTTCATGTGACCAGATGGCGGTAGAGTTTCGGCAGGGCGCGGGTGAGCCGGGCCGGGTGGCTGATGATGGCGTAGGCGTTGCGGCCGAAGATGCGCGGGAAATAGTCGCGCGCCTTGTCGTCGATGGTGACGCCGAACACCGACAGGCCCGCCCGCCTGGCCTCGATGACGGCGCGGCGGGTGTCCTCCACCCCGTAGCGGCCCTCGTAATGATCGAGATCGTTGGGCTTGCCGTCGGTGATGACGAGCAGCAGGCGGCGGCCGTTGGGCCGTTCGTTCAAGAGCTTGCTCAGGTGGCGAATGGCGGCGCCCATGCGGGTGTAGAAGCCGGGCTTCAGCGCGGCGATGCGGCGGCGCACCTTTGGGCCGTGGCGTTCGTCGAAGCGTTTCAGGGCGTTCATGAACACCTTGTCGCGGCGCACCGACGAGAAGGCGTAGATGGCGTAATCGTCGCCCACCGCGGCCAGCCCCTCGGCGAAGGCGGTCAGCGCCTCGCGCGCGATGTCGATCACCTGGCGGTTTTCCACCCAGGTTTCGGTGGAGCGCGAGGTGTCGAACAGCACGGCGACGGCG
>DRPD01000058.1 GCA_011374735.1 Thermopetrobacter sp. | reverse complement strand
GGAGCATCGACGGGCGGCGCGAGGGCGGCGCGAAGGCCGGAGGCGAAGCCGCCTCCGGCCTTGACCGTTCATGACGCGGGACTTCAGAAAGTGAAGTCCGAATAGTCGATCAGCGAGGGATCGACGCCGACCACGATGATGGTATCGCCGTTATAGCTGATGTGGGTATCGCCGCCGACGGCGGTGATGGTCAGATCGGCGAAGGTGATGCCGAGCGAGACCAGGTCGAAGACATCCTGCCCATCGGCGAAGCCGTGCACGGTGTCGGTGCCCCAGCCGGCGTCGAAGACCATCACCTCGAGGCCGATGCCGCCATACAGCACATCGTCGCCGGCGCCGCCGATCAGCACATCGTCGCCGGCGCCCCCATAAAGCACATCGTTGCCGTCGCCGCCTTCGAGAATGTCGTTATCGGCATGCCCTCTCAGCACGTCGTCGCCCGGGCCGCCGGCCAGATTGTCGGCCCCGTCATTGCCGAACAGAACGTCATCGCCGCCCTCTCCCATCAGGGTGTCGTCACCGGCATGGCCATACATGCCGTCATTGCCATCGCCGCCGAACAGCGTATCGTTGCCGAAACTGCCATATATCCAGTCATTGCCGGCATCGCCAAACAGCTGGTCGAACCCGGAGCCGCCATACAGGTCGTCGGTGCCGCCACCGCCATGGAGCTGGTCGTCCCCCGCCAGCCCGTGGACGAAGTCCCGCCCGGCGGAGGCGGTGATGGTTTCCGCGTCCGAATCGCCGGTGATGGTGATCCTCTCGCCCTGCGATCCCCAGTCGGCGAACGTCCAGCCGGAGAGATCCAGGGTGGTCACGGCGCCCATTTCGAGTTCGATGGCTTCGGTCTGTCCGGGCGCATTGGAACCGGTGACATGCATGTTGGCGGGCAGATCCCATGCGGCCTGGCTGGCGGACAGCAGGAGCGTGGCGTCCAGGCCGCCGGCCGAACTGAAGGTGATTTGCTCAAGGGACTGGAGCGTCAATTCCCGCAGGTCGAAGAGGGTATCCGTCGCCGTGGCGTTGAGCACGAGCAGCAGGGTATCATTGCCGGCACCACCTTTGAACGTATCGCCGTAGTAGGGAATTCCATCCTGCCCATCCAGGTAGCGGAAGGTATCGTCACCGGCCCCGCCGTCAATATAATCCTGCTCCGAAGAGCCGGTGAAGGTTTCCGCGTCCGCATCACCATAGATATAGATCGTTTCATTGCCCCAGTCGGTGAACGTCCAGCCGGAGATGTCCAGCGTGGTGCTGGTGTCCATGAAGATCAAAATCGCTTCGCTATTGGCGGAATCGATATCGCCGATGATGTGCAAATTGGCCGAAAGACCGGCGCCGATCTGGTCGCCGGACAACTCCACCTGCAAATCCGCCTGAACGCCGTTCAGCGGATTGATCTCGCTGAGCTGGATTTCCTCGATGGAAATGAAGTTGGTGATGCGCATGTCGAATACGCGCGAGTCAATGGTGTACGCGTTGTTGTTGTCCACCTGGAACAGCACGGTGTCATACCCGCCGGTGCCGATCACATCGTCCGGCCCGCCGGTGTCGTCATAACCATCATTGAATGTCGCGATGATCGCCATGGGTGCACCTCTCCCGTTGTCGTATCGTCATCATCCGGCGGGAAACCTTGCGCCGCCGGGTCGCATGGCCTTCGCCATGCACCACGAGCCGGGAGTGTCAGGCGAGAGAATGAAGCATGGGGGGTGAAGCCCACGCTTGGCGGGTGCGCTCCCTTTCACCCGGATACCGGGATGACCGAAGCGCCAAGCGAGATCGGCCCGAAGGGTGGCCATGCGCGCCATTCATCTCGCTTGCCCGCCGGGTGCGGCGCATACGAAATGTCGACCTGAATGGAAGCGTAAGAGGAAAGTTTGCCAGCCTTGAATCACATTTTCGTGAGCGCGGGGCGGTGGAGAATGAAGCGAAGGGGGAGAGGCGGGTATCGCCTCTCCCCCTTCGGCGTGGCGCGTCGGGATGGATCAGAAGATGAAGTCGCTGGCGTCGATCAGGGTGTGGTCGAAGTTGCTCACCACGATCAGGTTGCCGCCGTAGCCGATGTGGGCGTCGGCCCCGGCGTCGGTGATGGTCAGATTGGCGAAGGTGATGCCGAGCGCCGACATGTCGAACTTGTCCCAGCCGTTGGTGAAGCCATGCACCGTGTCGGTGCCCCAGCCGGCGCCGAACACGAACCTGTCCGCGCCGCCGCCGCCATACAGGATGTCGTTGCCCGCGCCGCCTTGCAACGCATCATTGCCGGCGCCGCCATACAGAATGTCCTTGCCGTCAGCGCCATACAGGACATCGGCTCCGGCGTGGCCGCGCAACTCGTCATCGCCGCCGCCGCCATGCAGGGTGTCCGCGCCGTCATTGCCATACAGCACGTCATCGCCGCCCTGGCCATACAGAATGTCGTCGGCGGCATGGCCATACAGGTGGTCGTCGCCGTCGCCGCCATACATGCGGTCATCGCCGGCCTGGCCATACAGCCAGTCGCCGCCGGCGTGGCCATAGAGGTGGTCGTTGCCGTCGTTGCCGAAGATGGAGTCGATGCCGTCATTGCCATACAGCCAGTCGTTGCCGGCGTGGCCATAGAGATGGTCGTTGCCGGCGTCTCCATAGATGCTGTCGCCGCCGTCGCCGCCATACAGCCAGTCGCCGCCGTCGCCACCGCGCAAGGTGTCGTTGCCGTTGCCGCCGAACAGGTCGTCCTTGCCACCGTTGCCGTAAAGCTGATCCTTGCCGCCGTTGCCGTAGAGCCTGTCCACCCGCGAAGAGCCGATCATGACTTCATCATCCGCGTCGCCCAGGATGTAGATGCTCTCGCCCTGCCCGCCCCAGCCCAGGAACGTCCAGCCGGAGATGTCCACGTTGGTGGCGCTGTCCATGTAGATGCGGATGGTTTCGGTGTGGCCGGAAACGTGATACCCGTCGATCAGCAGATTGGCGGCCAGCCCGGCGCCGATCTCGGCGGCGTCCAGATACAAGGTGGCGTCCAGGCCGCCTGCCGATTGAAACTCGATCTCCTCGATGGCGGTGAAATCCACTTCCCGCAGGTTGAAGATTGAACTCGGCGCGCCGGTGTTGAGATCGAGCAGCACGCGATCATGGCCGGCGCCGCCGTCAACGGTCTCGCCGACATCGCCATACTGACCGTCCACATAACGGATGGTGTCGTAGCCCACGCCGCCGGAGATGGTATCGCTGCCGGCGCCACCGTCGAGGATGTCGTTGCCGGCGGCGCCATCGAGGATATCGTCGCCGCCATGCGTCTCGATGACGTTGGCGCCGGCGGTGCCGGTGATGATGTCCACATAGCCGCTGCCGATGTAGT
>DRPD01000057.1 GCA_011374735.1 Thermopetrobacter sp. | reverse complement strand
CGCCACCAAGCGCCGCCGCCACCGGCCAGCGCAAGGAAGCCGGCGCCAGGGCCAGCAGGGCGGCGTTGGCCGCCACCACCCGCCACAGCACCGGCGCATGCCCCCCGGCGGCGCGCGCCGCGCGCTGATAGAAATGGCCACGGTGCGGCCGCCAGAAGGCTTCCCCGCGCAGCAACCGGCCCAACAGGGTGAGGCTGGCGTCGGCCAGAAAATATCCCGGCAACAGAAAGGCGGCGGCCAGATGGCCCTGCGCGGCAAGCTGTATCAGCAGCCACCCCAGCACGAAACCGATCGGAATGGCCCCCACGTCGCCGAGGAAGATCCTGGCCGGCGGCCAGTTGTGCCACAGGAACCCGGCCACCGCCCCGGCCAGCACCGCCGGCGGCAGCATGTCCGGGGCCCGCCCGGCCATCAGGCCGATCAGGATCAGCCCGGCGGCGATGAACAGGGTCTCCACGCCGGCCAGCCCGTCGATGCCATCCATGAAGTTGAACAGGTTGATGAACCACAGCCAGCACAGCCCCGTCAGCGCCCGATCCACCCACTGGGGCCATTGTTCGGACAGCACCACCACGTGATCCGGCATCAGCGCCAGCACCACCGCCACCGCCACCGCCTGCGCGGCCAAGCGCACCGAGCCGGACAGGTCGCGGCGATCGTCCACCCACGAGATGGCGGCCAGCAGCGCCATCCCGCCCGCCACCGCCAGCCAGGCCCCATCCCGCTCCTGAAGCGCCACCGCCACGCCGGCGGCCAGCGCCAGCGGCACGACGGCCCAGCCGCCACCGACGGGAACCGGCGCCGCGTGCATGCCGCGCGCGCTGACCGGCGCCACGATGCCGCGCCGGGCGAAGCGGGCGATCAGCCACCGGGTGAGCGACGCGGCGATGAACGCGGCCACGGCGAACCAGACGAGCGGCCATGCCCCTCCCGAGATGATCGACACCGGTGATGACGGCATGCCTGACTTTTCCCTTCGCGTCCCGTAATCAGCCTGCAAGCGCCACCATATCCAGCCGTCCCGGCGGGCGAAAGAGGCCCCCATGGCGGCCCCGGATACCGCTTGCGCATGACAGGTTCGCAACGGTATGGTGAGCGCGCAAGCGGCCATTCATCTTTTATCAGCATCACATTTCACGCCGGCCGGAGGGTGCCCCGCAGTGCCAAAAAGACCATTTCAGAAAGTCAAGGAACTGACCGGGCTTGGCATGCTGTCGCGAACGCTGAAGGCATGGAGCCTCGCGCAGCCGCGCCTCATCCGCCGCGCCGTCGTGATGAGCATCGACCTCCTGCTGCTGTTATTCATCATGGCGCTGCTGATACGCATCAGGATGGTGGCGGGCCCCGCCTTCAAGCAGCCCGCGGCGGCGACCCTGGCGGCGCTGGCCGCCCTGCCGTTCATCAGCGTCGCGGCGCTATACGTCACGGGTGTCTACCAGCTGGTGACCCGCCACATCGGCCGCAAGGGGATTTGGCGCATCGGCTACGCCCAGTTCATCGCGCTCGCCGCCTGGGCCTTTCTGCTGTTCCTGCTGGAGTGGCGCGGCGACCTGATGCCGCTGCCGCGCACGGTGGTGGCCGCCTATTTCGTCTATGGCTGGATCGCCACCTGGATGGTGCGGGAATTCGCCGGCTGGTGGTTGCGCGATCAGCCACTCGACCGCGCGGCGCTCAAGGGACGCGCCAGGAAGCGCGTGCTCATCTACGGCGCCGACGAACACGGCGTGGCGCTGCTGCAATTCCTGCAAGGCGGCGGCAAGTATGACGTGCGCGGCTTTCTGGCCCATTCGCGCTTCCTCCACGGCATGAAGATCGACGGCCTGCCGGTGCACGGCCTGCGGCGCCTGGAGACACTGCTCGCGCGAGAAAAAGTGGAGGAGATCATCATCTCCACTGAGCGGTTGACCCCCGAACGGCGGCGCCGGCTGGTGCGCCATCTGGTGCGCTTTCCGGTGCGGGTGCGCATCGTGGCGGAACCAATGGACTTCTTCGCCGGGCGTGGCGGCGCCGTTGATTTGAAGGATATCGACGTCGATGATCTGCTGGGACGCGACACGGCGCGCCCCGTGCCGGAACTGATGCGCGCCAACATCACCGGCAAGACGGTCATGGTCACCGGCGCCGGCGGCTCCATCGGCTCGGAGATCGCGCGCCGGGCGTTCTCCCTGAAGCCGCGCGAGCTCATCCTGTTCGAACTCTCCGAGCTGGCCCTTTACAGGATCGAGCAGGAACTCGCCGACATGATTCGGGCCGGCGGCGATGGCGATGCCGACACGCCGCGG
>DRPD01000056.1 GCA_011374735.1 Thermopetrobacter sp. | reverse complement strand
GGCGGCCATGCTGGCGCAATTCCTGGGCCATTGCGGCATCACCTGCCATGTCCACATCCCGCACCGCATCGACGAGGGCTACGGGCCGTCGGTGGCGGCGGTGGATGATCTGAAAGGGCGGGGCGCGCAAGTGCTGGTGACGCTCGATTGCGGGGCCATGGCCCATGACGTGCTGGCCCACGCCACCGCCAGCGGGCTGGACGTGCTGGTGATCGATCATCACCAGATGGGCGAGACGCTGCCGGACGCGCTCGCGGTGGTCAATCCCAATCGGCTGGACGACACCTCCGGGCTGGGCCACCTGTGCGCCGGCGGGCTGACCTTCATGCTGATCGCCGCCACGGCGCGGGCCCTGGAGGAGGCCGGGTTCTGGGCGGAAACGGGCCGGGAACGCCCCGATGTGCGCCGCTGGCTCGATCTGGTGGCGCTGGCCACGGTGTGCGACGTGGTGCCGCTGAAGGGGCTGAACCGGGCCTATGTCAACGGCGGGCTGAAGGTGCTGGCGGCGCGCGCCCGGCCGGGGCTGGCCGCGCTGGCCGATGCGGCGCGGCTCAATGGCCGGGCCGACACCCATGCGCTGGGCTTCGTGCTGGGCCCGCGGCTGAACGCGGCGGGGCGCATCCATCACGCGCGCGAGGCCTTCGCGCTGCTGACGGCTCAGGACACGGCGACGGCGCAGGCGCTGGCGGCGAAACTCGATCGCCTCAACCGCGAACGACAGGAGATCGAGGCGCGGCAGGTGGAGGAGGCCATGGCCATGGCCGAACGGCAGCGCGAGGCGGCGGCGATGCGCGCCCCGCTGGTGGTGGCCGCCGAGGACTGGCACCCGGGGGTGGTGGGGCTGATCGCGGCCAGGCTGAAGGAGCGCTTTCACCTGCCGGCGGTGGCGCTGGCCATCGACGAGCGCACCGGCGAGGCGGTGGGCTCGGCGCGCTCCATCACCGGGGTGGACATCGGCCGGGCGGTGGCCCGCGCCGTGGCGGCGGGGGTGCTGGCGCGCGGCGGCGGGCACGCCATGGCGGCGGGCATGGCGCTGCCGGTGGCGCGTATCGACGATTTCCGGGCCTTTCTGGCCGCGGCGACGGCGGCGGAGCTGTCCGTCCTGCCCGAGGCCCCGGAGATGCCGATCGACGGGGCGCTGCTGGCCAGCGGCGCGACGCGGGAGCTGGTGGAGCTGCTGGAGCGGGCCGGGCCGTTCGGGGCCGGCAACCCGCAACCGGTGTTCGCCTTTCCGGCCCACCGGGTGCAATGGGCGCGGGTGGTGGGCGAGCATCATGTGTCATGCACCCTCATCGGCAGCGACGGCGGACGGCTGAAGGCCATCGCCTTTCGCGCCCTGGACACCGATCTGGGCGAGACGCTGCTGGCGGAACGCGACGCTGCGCTGCATGTGGCCGGCACCCTGATGCGCGACGACTACAACGGCCGCAACGGCGCCCAGCTGCGCATCATCGACGCGGCGGTGGCGCGGCGCTGAGGGCGCGCGCCACGAGGGCCAGCAGCATCACGGCGCTGAGCACCGCCATGGCCCATTTCAGG
>DRPD01000055.1 GCA_011374735.1 Thermopetrobacter sp. | reverse complement strand
GAGGAGACCGAAGAACGCCTGCGCGCCATTGGTCGGAAACTGTTCAAGGCCCGTCAGCCGCGCACCGCGCCGGAGCGCGACGACAAGGTGCTGGCATCCTGGAACGGGTTGGCCGTCGCCGCCCTGGTGGAAGCGGGAATGCTGCTCGACGAAACCGCCTGGATCGATATGGCGGCACAAGCGTTCGCCATGGTCGTCGAGCGCCTGTCACGCGGCGATTATCTCGCCCAGTCGTTCAACCGCACCGCTTCGCCGTTTCCTGCCACCGCCGACGGCATGGCCGCCATGATCCGCGCCGCGCTCTGTCTGAACGGCGCCACCGGTGATGCTGTCTATCGCCGGCAAGCCCTCGACTGGCTGAACGATCTGGATACCCGCTACGCCGCTTCACGGGACGCCTATTACATGTCCCGCGACGGCGCCGACCGGCACCTGCGCCGTCAGGTGTTCGCCGAAGACGAGGCGACGCCCAACGCCCACGCGCTGATGGTCGAGAATCTCGCCATGCTGGCCCACATCACCGGTAATGAGGAATATCGCCGCCGGGCCGAACGGATACTGCATCGCTTCGCCGCCGGCATGAGCGAAAATCCGCTGGCCCACGCTGGTTTGCTGGCCGCCATGTGGTTTCTCCACGAGGCGCCCGCCCTGACCCTCGTCTCGGCCGACGATGATTCACGTGAAACATTCGTCAACCACAAGGTGCGCGAACTGCTCGCCACCGCCATGCGCCACAGCGGACGCATGTTGCCCGTGGCGCATCAGCGCGACGCGACGGCCAGGAACGCCCCGGCCCTGCTGATCTGCCGCGGCCCGCAATGCTCGATTCCGATCACCGATCCCGCGCAGGTGGCCGACGCCATGGCCATCCTCGGCATCGAGGCCGCCTCTTGAGGAGGTGTTTCAATTCTGCCCGGGATTGGTCATCGATTCGAAGAACTCCGCGTTGTTCTTCGTCTGGCGCAGCTTGTCGATCAGGAAGGTGATCGCCTCCACCGTGCCCATCGGCTGCAGGATGCGCCGCAGCACATAGACCTTCTTCAGGATGTCGGGCGCCATCAGCAGCTCTTCCTTGCGGGTGCCGGAGCGCAGGATGTCCACCGCCGGGAAGATGCGCTTGTCCGACACCTTGCGGTCGAGAATGATCTCGGCGTTGCCGGTGCCCTTGAACTCCTCGAAGATCACCTCGTCCATGCGCGACCCGGTATCGATCAGCGCCGTGGCGATGATGGTCAGCGAACCGCCCTCCTCGATGTTGCGCGCCGCGCCGAAGAAACGCTTGGGCCGTTGCAGGGCGTTGGCGTCCACGCCGCCGGTGAGCACCTTGCCGGAGGAGGGCACCACGGTATTGTAGGCCCGTCCCAACCGGGTGATGGAATCGAGCAGGATCACCACGTCGCGGCCGTGCTCCACCAGCCGCTTGGCCTTCTCGATGACCATCTCCGCCACCTGCACATGGCGCGCCGCCGGCTCGTCGAAGGTGGAGGAAATCACCTCGCCCTTCACCGAGCGCTGCATGTCCGTCACTTCCTCCGGCCGTTCGTCGATCAGCAGCACGATCAGATACACTTCCGGGTGATTGGCCTCCAGCGAATGGGCGATGTTCTGCAGCAGGATGGTCTTGCCGGTGCGCGGCGGCGCCACGATCAGCGCCCGCTGCCCCTTGCCCAGCGGCGCCACGATGTCGATCACCCGCCCGGTCAGATCCTTCATCGTCGGATCGTCGATCTCCATCACCATCCGCTCCTGCGGATAAAGCGGTGTGAGATTGTCGAAATTGATCTTGTGTTTCGTCTGCTCCGGGTCTTCGTAATTGATGGTGTTGACCTTGATCAGCGCGAAATAGCGTTCTCCCTCCTTCGGCGAGCGGATCTCGCCTTCCACCGTGTCACCGGTGCGCAGGTTGAACCGCTTGATCTGTTTCGGCGAGACGTAGATGTCATCCGGCCCCGGCAGGTAGTTGGCATCCGGCGAACGCAGGAAGCCGAAGCCGTCCTGCAACACCTCCACCACCCCTTCGCCGATGATGGTCACGTCCTCTTCCGCCAGCTTCTTCAGGATGGCGAACATCAGCTCCTGCTTGCGCAGACCCGAGGCGTTTTCCACCTGAAGCGCTTCCGCCAGCTGCAACAGTTCGCCCGGCGACTGCTGCTTCAGGTCATGCAGCTTGATTTCCTTGCTGCGCGTGATTTCGGCGATTTCGATCATGATGCTTTCAGTTTTCGGTTATTCGGATGGATGGTGTTTGCGAGAGGTCGCCTTTCCCTTCCCACGACTCTTGCCGATGTCCTGGTCACGAAGCCCGCAACATGATCACGTTGCCAGTTCCGCCGAAAGCCGTGTGAAGGAGGACGATTTGGATGCCCTTGAGGGAACGAGGGCCGCCGGCCGGATTATCGGGCAATGGACGCCGCCGGTCCTCTGCATCCACTGATACCATTTTGCGGCTCAGGATGCAAACGCCGGCCCAGTTGGCCGATGTCGCTGGTCATCAGATCGGTATAAAATAAAAAGGGCTGTCCTGGATAAATCACTCAGTTCCGTTTCATGTCATTGAAATCATGATTGTTTCTAAATATCTGGATAGCATGATTTTTTAGCGCCAATGGCGACTTTTCACCATTGGCGCTTCTTTGCCATTATTTTCGCGGGCTCATTGAATGTCAAGCATGAAACCGATTCGCGGCGGCCCGTAGGGCCGTGCTTGACATTCAATGAGCCCGTGAAACAGCAAATACGTTATCTGGGACAGCCCAAATAAAAATATCGTTAATTTTCAAAAAATAAGGAATATTGACCCGATGATTCAAAACGGCTTGACGATCACCAGAATTACGATAAGCACCATCAACAGGGTGGGAATTTCATTGATCAGTCGGAAATAGCGTTCCGAGCGATCGTTATCATCATTTGCGAAGCGCCGCACATGATGGCCCAGCAGGAAATGATAGGCGGTCATCGCCAGCACCAGCGACAGCTTGGCGTGCAGCCAGCCGTCGTCCAGCCCGATGATCGCGATCAACAGCAATCCGAACACCCAGGCCAGCACCATCGCCGGCATCATGATGGCGCGATACAACCGCCGCTCCATCACCTTGAACGTCCGCGCCATCTCCTCGCTCGTCTCCGCTCTCGCGTGATAGACGAACAGGCGTGGCAGATAGAACAATCCCGCCATCCAGGCGATCACCGCCATCACGTGCAGCGCCTTGATCCACGCATATCCCTCCGCCAACCACGCCACCATCATTCTTCCCGCACCAGTTCCATCACCCGCTCCACATGCGACACCGGCGTTTGCGGCCTGAAGCCATGACCGAGATTGAAGATATGCCGTGCCTTCGGCAAAGCCAGCAACCGCCGCACCGCGTTCTCCATCGCCGCCCCCCCGGCCATCACCAGCAACGGATCGAGATTGCCCTGCACCACCACCGCGTCGCTCAACGACCGCATCGCCGCCACCGGCATCGGCGTCTCGCAGCCCACCGCCCGCACCCCCGTCGCCCGCGCGAACGCCTCCTGAGCCGCGCCGACGCCGCGCGCGAACCCGATCACCGGCACCTCCACCCCGCGCGCCTTCAAGCCTTCCACGATCCTGGCGATCGGCGCGAACACGTATTTCTCGCGCAGTCCGTCACCGAAATCCCCGGCCCAGGTATCGAAAATCTGCACCGCCTCCGCGCCGGCCCTGACCTGCCGTTCCAGATAATCGATCGACGCCGCGACGATCTTGTCGATCAACGCATCCAGCCACGGCTCTGCCCGCATCGCCGCCAGACGCGCCTTCAGCCGCTCCGCCGACCCGCCGCCTTCCACCATGTAGCTGGCCACCGTCCACGGCGCCCCGCAAAACCCGATCAGCGCCACATGCCCCGGCAGCGCCGCCGCGAGCTTCGCCACCGTCTCGTAAACCGGCGTCAGCCGCGCCGCCGCCCCATCCGCATCCAGCCGCCGCACCGCCGCCGCGTCGTCCACCACGTCGAGAACCGGCCCTTCGTTCTGCCGGAAGGACAGTTGCGCCCCCATCGCCTGCGGCAACAGAAGAATGTCGGCGAACAGGATCGCCGCGTCCACGTCGAAACGCTTCAGCGGCTGCAACGTCACTTCCGTCGCCAGCACCGGATCGTAGCACAAATCGAGAAAACTGCCGGCTCTGGCCCGCGTCTGGCGATATTCCGGCAGATAGCGCCCCGCCTGACGCATGAACCACACCGGCCGCCGCCACGGAACGCGCCCATCGAGCACTTCCAGCAGCGCCTTGCGGTTTTCCGTCTCGCTCTCATTGAAATTCATAAAACAGGATTCCCTGAGATGCTTGTTATTGATGGACCGATGGAAAATGTGGAATTCGCATATCGTCCACAAGCCGTCACCAATCAACGCCCATCTAGCGGAAGCGCTTTTCCGGGGAAACCCGGTTGCATGAAATGTGAAGAATTATTCACCGCTCAAACCTTGTTCATGCGGCCTTTTCAAGGCTCGGGAGCGAATCGGGAAGGACGGTTTTTCCCTTTATGTCCACATCCTTCCAACGCCTCCCGCCCGCCATATCCATGTTCATGCTTTCAACAGCGGCAAAACACTGGCATGAAAATGCGACGAACGGGAAAACCGATCCACACCCGGAGACGTTATCCACTCTGGTCCACAATTCGTTTCATGCCGGTGGTCAGGTTGTGCCGACATCCGCACACGACATTTTCCATATGCATCTGATCTCCGATTCCAGCGGGGAAACCCTGTTGCACATCTTGTCCTCGTTGAAGAAGGCCTATCGCGACATGAGCTGCATCGAGCATCTGCACACCATGGTGCACACCACCACGCAACTCGACCTGGCCATGCTGCAAATCGAGCAGAACCCCGGAATCGTCCTGCATACCCTGGGCGATGCGCGATTGCGCAAGCGGCTGGAAGCCGCCTGCCGCGACATCGGCCTGCCGTGCGTCGGAGTGCTGGACGAAGCGTTCGGCGCGCTGGCCGCCTATCTCAACCAGCCCCCTGCGGCCCGCATCACCCCCGGCGCTTCGCTGGATGACGCCTACTTCACCCGCATGCAGGCGCTGGATTTCGCCATGCTGCACGACGACGGCCAAAACCCGGGAAGCCTGCACAAGGCCGATGTCATCCTCATCGGCGTGTCGCGCACCTCCAAGACCCCGACCAGCATCTATCTCGCCAACCGCGGCTTGAAGACCGCCAATATCCCCTACATCACCGGCCACCCCTTGCCGCCGGAAGTGTTCGCCCTGCACAGGCCGATGATCGTTGGCCTGATCGCCTCGCCCTTGCTGGTCGCTGAACACCGGCGCAAACGGCTGGATATGGACAAGACGCACATGGCTGATGTTTATACCAGCAAACGTCACATCAGCGCGGAGATCAACGAATTGAAGGAATTGTGTGCCCGCCGCGGTTGGCCGCTGATCGACGTGACCCGCCGTTCCATCGAGGAAACCGCCGCCATCATCATCAACCTGATCAACGAGCGCGAGGACAGCCGCCGCCGATGACCACGTTCGTTCTCGCATCGCAAAGCGCCGGCCGCCGCATGGTGTTGGAAAACGCCGGCCTGGAATTCACCTGCGCCAGCCCGCAAGTGGATGAAGAGTCCATCAGGAAGGCGTTTCTGGCCGCCGGCCGGAAGGATCACGGCGCGCTGGCGCTGGAACTGGCCCGCGCCAAGACGCTGGCCGTGGCGCGGGATCACGACCCGCCGGTGCTGGGCGGCGATCAATTGCTGGTCTGCGAGGAACGGATATTCTCCAAACCCGCGACCATCGAGGAAGCGCGGGCCAACCTCCAGGCCCTGCGTGGCAAAACCCACCACCTGATCAGCGCCATGGCGGTGGCCAAAAACGATACCATCGTTTTCGAATATGTCGATCGCGCCGCCATGACCATGCGCCGGTTCTCCGATGCCTTTCTCGATGGCTATTTGGACACCATGGGTAAGAAGGTGTTGCGCAGCGTCGGCGGTTATCAGATCGAGGGGCTGGGCGTTCAGCTGTTCGATCACATCGACGGCGACTGGCAAACCATCATCGGCCTGCCCCTGTTGCCGTTCCTGCACTGGCTGCGCGAGGAAGGACTGTTGCTGTCATGAGCGAGCCGATCAAGGCCGGTGTCATCGGCTGGCCGGTGGCGCATTCGCGCTCGCCGCTGATCCATCGTCATTGGCTGAGCCGCCACGGCATCGACGGCCGCTATGAGCGCATTCCCGTGCGGCCGGAGGAGCTGGAGGGCTTTCTCGCCACCCTGGCGGATCGCGGCCTGAGCGGCTGCAATGTCACCGTGCCGCTGAAGGAACAGGCCCATGATATCGTTGCGCGAACGAATCCATCCGGCCTGACCGACACCGCGCGGCGGTTGCGCGCCGTCAACACCATCTGGCTGCAAGATGGCGCGATCCACGCCGACAACACCGACGCCTATGGCTTCATGGCCAGTTTCCGCCAGCACCGGCCCGATTGGCGCGCCGCCGGCCGCTCGGTGCTCGTCATCGGCGCCGGCGGCGCCGCCCGCGCCGTCGTCGCGGCGTTGCTCGATGCCGGCGTGAAAACCGTTACGGTGGCGAATCGCACTTTGGCGAAGGCGGAAACGCTGGCCCGCGAGATGGGAGGGCCGGTCACGCCGCTGCCGCTTTCCGACCTGCCGCGGGAGCTGTCTGACAGCGATGTGCTGGTCAACACCACCACCCTGGGCATGACCGGCCAGCCGCCGCTCGAT
>DRPD01000054.1 GCA_011374735.1 Thermopetrobacter sp. | reverse complement strand
GGAGCTTGTCTGGCTCGCCTCGCCCGTCGATCGCTTCTTCATGCAGGTGCAGGGATCGGGACGGGTGCGGTTGCCGTCGGGGCGCGTGTTGCGACTCACCTACGCGGCGAAATCGGGCCTGCCCTATACCTCCATCGGCAAGGTGCTGCTCGAGCGCGGCGTTCTGAAGCGCGAGGACATTTCCATGCAGGCCATTCGCCTCTGGATGGCGCGGCATCCCGATGAAGCGCGCGCGGTGATGTGGCGAAACCGCTCCTTCGTGTTCTTCCGCATCGCCGATCTGCCGAACCCGAAGCTGGGGGCGATCGGCGCGGCCGGGGTGCAGCTTTCGCCGCTGGTGTCGCTGGCAGTGGACTGGCGGTTCTGGCCCTATGGGGCGCCGGTGTGGCTGGACACCCGGCTGGGGCGCGATGACGGGCCGGCGTTTCGCCGCCTGATGGTGGCCCAGGACACCGGCACGGCGATCCGCGGCGCGGTGCGCGGCGACATCTACTTCGGCTTCGGCGAGAAGGCCGCCCAACTGGCCGGACGGCAGGCGGCGCCGGGGCGGATGGTCGTGTTGCTGCCCAACCCCGTGGCGCGGCGGCTGATCCGGCGCTGATGCCACTTCTTTTTTGTTATCTTTTCCAATGAGAAGCGCCAATGGCGATGTTTCGCTATTGGCGCTTCTTTGCGAGAATTCACAGGGGTGATGTGATTGTCAAGGATGAAACCGTTTCACGGCGGCCCTGCGGGCCGTCCTTGACAATCACATCACCCCTGTGACAGCCGCCGTAGCCATTCAAGTCATGACGCCTCGGAATTATCGCATGCCTTCTCCGGCCACCTGCACAGATCGCAGATGACGCAGCGCCCGCAGTCGGGCTTGCGCGCCTTGCACACATAGCGGCCGTGCAGGATCAGCCAGTGGTGGGCGTGCTGGCGGAACTCTTGCGGGATCACCTTCAACAGCGCCTTCTCCACCTCCAGCGGCGTCTTGCCGGGCGCCAGCCCGGTGCGGTTGGAGACGCGGAAGATGTGGGTGTCCACGGCGATGGTCGGCTCGCCGAAGGCGACGTTGAGCACCACGTTGGCGGTCTTGCGCCCCACCCCGGGCAACTCCTCCAGTCGGGCGCGATCGCGTGGCACCGCGCCGCCATGTTTCTCCAGCAGGATGAGCGACAGGCCAATGATGTTCTTCGCCTTGGTGGGATACAGGCCGATGGAGCGGATGATCTCCTTCAGCCGCTCCTCGCCCAGCGCCAGCATCTTTTGCGGCGTATCGGCGATCCTGAACAGCTCGTGGGTGACCTTGTTCACGCCCTTGTCGGTGGCCTGGGCGGAGAGCACCACCGCCACCAGCAGGGTATAGGGGTTGGTCCAGTAAAGCTCCGATTTCGGCGCCGGATTGGCCTTGCGAAGGCGCCGCATCAGCTCCGTCACCTCATCGGGCGTGAGCTCCGACGGCCAGTCTTTCCCCTTCATGCGCCTCTCCTTTATCCCCTCGCCAGGACTTGCAAGTTTGGCCAAACCGGCGCAAGGGTGCAATCACCAACGGGAGAATATCCAGAAGGGAGCCGCCCATGCCCGCACCGGTTGACGCCATCGCCCTGTCGCAGGCCCTGATCCGCTGCCCATCGGTGACGCCGGAGGACGCCGGGGCGCTGGACGTGCTGCAAGCGGCGCTCGCCCCGGCCGGATTCGCCTGCCAGCGGCTGGTGTTCAGTGAACCCGGCACGGCGGACGTGGCCAACCTGTTCGCCGTGTTCGGTGATGACGGCCCGCATCTGTGCTTCGCCGGACATACGGACGTGGTGCCGCCGGGCGACGCGGCGAGCTGGCTGCATCCACCGTTCGACGCGGTGATCGAAAACGGCGTGCTGTATGGGCGCGGCGCGCAGGACATGAAGACGGCCGTCGCCGCCTTCGCCGCCGCCGCCATCGACTGGGCGCGGGAACGGGGCGAT
>DRPD01000053.1 GCA_011374735.1 Thermopetrobacter sp. | reverse complement strand
GGGCGGCCTTCGGTGTCCTCCACCGTCAGGCCGATCAGATCGGCGATGTAGAACTCGTCGTCCGCCGCCGTCTCCGGCAGCTTCGCGCGTGGCAGCTTCAGCTGGCGGCCCTTCAACGCCTCCGCGGCGTTACGGTCATCGACGCCCTTCAAGGTGGCGATGAGCAGGCCCCTGGCCGGCTTCAGCGAAAGGATTTCCACCTCTTCCGGCCCGGCGTCGAGCAGCAGCGGGCCGTAAGCGGCGATATCCGCGGCCTGAGCGGTGAAGCTCTTGATCTTCACCTGCCCCTTGATGCCGTGGGCGGCGGTGATGACGCCCATGACCAGCAGGGTATCGCGCTTGCGGGCCGTCAGCTTTCCTTGGCCTCTTCTTCAGCCGAAGGTTCTTCCACCGGCGTCTCTTCGGCCGGGGCTTCTTCGGCCGGCGCGGCCTCTTCCGCTTCGGCTTCCGCCGCCGCCCTGGCCTTTTCTTCCTTCTCCGCCTTGCGGGCCAGCGCCTTCTCGCCCGGCTGCGCCTTTTGCGGATTGTTGCGCGCTTCGCGCTTGGCCAGACCTTCGGCGTCGAGGAAACGCAGCACCCGGTCGGTGGGTTGCGCGCCGACCGACAGCCAGTGCCTGATGCGCTCCACCTTCAGGGTCACCCGTTCCGGGTGATCCTTCGGCAGCAGCGGGTTGTAGGTGCCCACCTTCTCCACGAAGCGGCCATCACGCGGCGCGGTGTTCTCGGCCACCACGATGCGGTAGAACGGGCGCTTCTTCGCGCCGCCGCGGGCCAGTCGGATTCTCAAGGCCATGTGTCGTCTCCTTGCACGTTCGAAGTCTCATGTTTCATTTGCGTTTCCTGCCCTTGCCGGGAAGCGGCAAGCCGCCGGGCAGCCCCGGCATGCCGCCGCCCAATCCCGGCAATCCACCACCCAGACCGGGCAGGCCGGCGGGTGTTGACGGCGTCGTTCCTTTTTGCGTCTCGTCCATCAGCGCCTTGAGCTCTTCCGGCAGCGCGTCGGGGTCGAGGCCGGCCAGCTCGGCCTGCATCTTCTCCATCTCCGCCGCGGAGGGCGCCGCCTTGCCCTTGCCGAACAGGCCGCCCAGCATGCCGCCCTTCTTCATCTGTTTCATCATGGCGGCCATCTGCTTGTGCATCTTCAAGAGCCGGTTGATCTCCTGCACGGAAGTGCCGGAGCCGGCGGCGACGCGCTTCTTGCGCGAGGCGTTGAGGATCTTGGGGAAAGCGCGCTCCTTCAGGGTCATGGAGGAGATGATGGCCTGCTGGCGCTTGAACACGGCGTCGTCGAGATCGACGCCGGCCAGCTGCTTCTTGATCTTGCCCATGCCGGGCAGCAGGCCCAGCACGCCCTGCATGCCGCCCAGCTTCTGCATCTGGCGCAGCTGTTCGGCCAGGTCGTCGAGGGTGAAGGCGCCCTTCCGCATCCGCTCGGCGATCTTGCGCGCCTTCTCCCGGTCGATGGTCTTGGCCGCCTTCTCCACCAGCGACACCACGTCGCCCATGCCGAGAATGCGGTTGGCGATGCGTTCGGGGTGAAACGCCTCCAGTTCGTCGAGCTTCTCGCCCACGCCCATCAGCTTGATGGGCTTGCCGGTGACGGCGCGCATCGACAGCGCCGCGCCGCCGCGCCCGTCGCCATCGACGCGGGTCAACACGATGCCGGTGATGGAAAGCGCCTCATCGAAGCTCTGGGCCAGATTGACGGCGTCCTGACCGGTCAGCGCGTCGGCCACCAGCAGCGTTTCG
>DRPD01000052.1 GCA_011374735.1 Thermopetrobacter sp. | reverse complement strand
GATAGGCGGCGCGGCCGTTTTCCGTGTAGCGGTCGTCGGAGAAGTCCGGCGCGCGCACGTCGTCCAGCACCACGTTTTCTAGGATGGTGCCGAAGCGGCGGCAGGCGGCGTAGATCTCCGGCTCCGCCTCCGGCGACAGGCGGATGGTCTTGGCGTAGCAGCCGCCTTCGAAATTGAACACGCCGTCGTCCGACCAGCCGTGTTCGTCATCGCCGATCAGCCGCCGGTGCGGATCGGAGGACAGGGTGGTCTTGCCGGTGCCCGACAGCCCGAAGAACAGCGCCACGTCGTCGTCCTCGCCGATGTTGGCCGAGCAATGCATGGGCAAGACGTCGCGCTCCGGCAGCAGGTAGTTCAGCGTGGTGAACACCGACTTCTTCATCTCCCCGGCATAGGACGTCTCGCCGATCAGCACCAGCGGCTCGCTGAAGTCGATGGCGATCACCGTGCCGGAGCGCGTGCCGTGGCGCGCCGGATCGGCCCGGAAGGACGGCAGGTCGATGATCATCAACTCGTGCGAGAAGTCATGCAGCTCCGCCATGTCGGGCCGCCGCAGCAGATAGCGGATGAACAGGGCGTGCCAGGCGTTTTCCGTCACCACCCGCACCGGCAGCCGGTGCGCCGGATCGGCGCCGCCGTGGAGATCCTGCACGAACAGGGTCTTGGCGCCCACCGCCCGGCTGAAGTCCTGCTTCAGCGCCGCGAAGTGTTCCGGGCTTATGGCCGCGTTGTTGTCCCACCACACGCTGTCTTCCGTCGCCGCGTCGCGCACCGTGAACTTGTCGCTGGCCGAGCGCCCGGTGTGACGCCCGGTCAGCACCCTCAGCGCGCCGTCCGTCGTCACCAGCGCCTCGCCGCGGGCGATGGCCAGCTCATAGAGCTCCGGTTGGGTCAGGTTGTAATGGGCTTCCCGCGCCGCGCCGAAGAAGTCGGCCGGCAGCGGGTTGGCGGAATTGAAACGCCCCTTGTGTTCCATCGCCCTGATCCTCACGCTGTTGCATCAATCCATCAGGTGGTGGCGTGACAAGCACGCCTCATGCCAAGAACGGCTTAACGGCCAAAAACGTTCCCTTATCATGATTTCTGCCGTAGCCCATTCCCCGGCCGTCAACAAGGTGGTTTTCCTTGTTTGGCGGCCAGACATTGGTCTAATGCCTTCGGCAAGGCGCAAACGGTCATGAAAGGGAACGGGAATGCGGTTCGACGTGTTGGGGATCGGCAACGCCATCGTCGATGTGCTGGCCCGGGTGGATGAGGAATTTCTCGTCCGCCACGATCTGGTGAAGGGCGCCATGCGGCTGATCGACGAAGCGCAGGCCCATGACCTGTATGAGGCATTGGGGCCGACCGTGGAATCCTCCGGCGGTTCGGCCGCCAACACCATCGCCGGCGCCGCCTCCTTCGGCCTGCGCACCGCCTTCATCGGCAAGGTGCGAAACGACCAGCTGGGCGAGGTGTTCGCCCACGACATCCGCGCCACCGGGGCCCACTTCGCCACCCCCGCCGCCACGCGAGGCCCGTCCACCGCCCGTTGCCTGGTGCTGATCACGCCCGACGGCGAGCGCACCATGAACACCTGGCTGGGCGCCTCGCAGAATCTCGGCCCCGAAGACATCGACGAAGCACAGGTGAAGGCCGCCGCCATCACCTATCTGGAGGGCTACCTGTGGGATCCGCCCAAGGCCAAGGACGCCTTCGTGAAGGCCGCCGGGATCGCCCGCGCCGCGCAGCGCAAGGTGGCGCTGACGCTCTCCGACGCTTTCTGCGTCG
>DRPD01000051.1 GCA_011374735.1 Thermopetrobacter sp. | reverse complement strand
CCATCGACATCGGCAGCTTCGACATCTCCATCACCAATTCCACGGTGTGGATGCTGATCATCCTGGTGCTGGCCGGGGTGTTCCTGCTGATGGGCGGCAACCGGCTGGTGCCGTCGCGCTGGCAGTCGGTGAAGGAGCTCACTTACGAATTCGTGGCCAACATGATGCGCGACATCGTGGGGGACGCGGGGCGCGCCTTCTTTCCCTTCGTGTTCACCCTGTTCATCTTCATCCTGTTCGCCAACATGCTGGGCATGGTGCCCTATTCGTTCACCGTCACCAGCCACATCATCGTCACCTTCGCCATGGCGCTGTTCGTGTTCGTGCTGGCCACCGTCGTCGGCTTCGTGAAGCATGGCGCCGGATATCTGCGCATGTTCGTGCCCTCCGGCGTGCCGCCGCTGATGCTGCCGGTGCTGGTGCCGATCGAGATCATCTCCTATTTCACGCGGCCGCTGTCGCTTTCGGTGCGCCTGTTCGCCAACATGATGGCCGGGCATACCATGCTGAAGGTGTTCGCCGGGTTCGTGGTGGCGCTGGGCTTCCTCGGCGGCTGGGCGCCGCTGGCGATGATGGTGGCGCTGACCGGGCTGGAGGTGCTGGTGGCCTTCCTGCAGGCCTACGTGTTCGCCGTTCTGACGGTGATCTATCTGAACGACGCCATCAACATGCATCATTAAGGACAATCCTCAACCCGCTCTGGAAAGGAGAAACATCATGGAAGCGGAAGCTGCGAAACTCATCGGCGCCGGTCTGGCCGCCATCGCGCTGGGCGGGGCCGGCATCGGCATCGGCCACATCTTCGGCAACTACCTGTCCGGCGCGCTGCGCAATCCGGCCGCCGCGCAAAGCCAGTTCCCGAACCTGCTGCTGGGCTTCGCGCTGGCGGAGGCCACCGGCCTGTTCGCGCTGGTGGTGGCGCTGATCATCCTGTTCGTGTTCTAAAGCACGCATTCCGACAGCGCCCTATCAAGGAGCGATCATGCCGCAACTCGATGTCAGCACCTGGTTCTCGCAGGTCTTCTGGCTGGTGGTGGTGTTCGCCGCGCTCTACTGGCTGGTGGTGAAGCGCGCCCTGCCGACCATCGGCGCCACCATCGAACAGCGCCGCGACCGCATCGCCGACGACCTGGACGAGGCGGAGCGCCTGCGGACGAAGGCCGAGGCGGTGCTGAAGGCGGCGCAGACGGAGCTGGCCGAAGCGCGCGGCGATGCCCGCCGGATGGTGCAGGAAGCGCGTGAGGCGCTGGCGAAGGAGCTGGACGCCGAGCGCCGGCGGATGGAGGAAGAGCTCGCCCGGCGGATCGCCGCCGCCGAGAAGGAGGTGCGGGCGGCGAAGGAGAAAGCCATCGCCGAGATGGACGACGCCATCGGCGAGCTGGCGGCTCAGATCGTGCAGCGTGTCAGCGGGGCGAAAGCGTCGGCGGCGGCGCTGAAGCGGGCCGTGGCCAATGTCAAGGCACGGGAGGACGGATGATGTTCGCCACGCCGGAGTTCTGGGTCGCGGTCAGTTTCTTCCTGTTTCTCGCCCTGCTGGTCTGGTTCGGCGTGCCGCGCATGGTGACGAAGGCGCTCGATGAGCGGGCCGAGACCATCCGCAAGGACATCGAGGAGGCGCGCCGGCTGCGTGAAGAGGCGCAGAAGCTGCTGGCCGAGCAGGAGAAGCGCCGCGAGGAGACGCAGGCGGAGGTGACGGAGATCATGGCCACCGCCAGAGCCGAGACGGAGGCGGTGCAGGCCCAGATGCGCCATGCCTTCGAGGACATGATCGCGCGCAAGAAGGCGGCGGCGGAACAGAAGATCGCCCAGGCCGCGGACAGCGCGGTGCGGGACATCCGGGCGCGCACCGCGGCGCTGTCCGTGGCGGTGGCCGAAGAGGTGCTGAAGGAGCAGGCCACCGGCAAGACGGCCGGCAAGCTGATCGACGAGGCCATCGCCACCATCGGCAGGAAGCTGCACTGAGCCCGGTCGGTTTTCCCGCTATCGCCTGATCACTTGCCGGTTTCCGCCAGCCGCAGTTTCAGGCTCAGGAAATCGCGCCACGCCAGGCGCTTCTGCAACGGCTGGCGCAGCAGATAGGCCGGATGCAGCGTCGGCAACAGCGGCACGGCGCGCCCGTTCAGCGGGTAGTCCAGCCAGTTGCCGCGCAACCGGGTGATGCCTTGCGTGCTGCCGGTCAGCACCCGCGCCGGCGTCGCCCCCAGGCACACGATGATCGCCGGATCGACGATCTCGATGGTGCGCGCGATCCACGGCGCGCAATGGTTCACCTCCGCCTCCGTCGGCTTGCGGTTGCCCGGCGGCCGCCAGAACACCACGTTGGAAATCAGCACCGCCTTTTCCGGGTCTTCCGCCTGCCGGGACAGGCCGATGGCCGCCAGCATCCGGTCCAGCAGCTGCCCGGAGCGCCCCACGAACGGCTTGCCCCGCAAGTCCTCGTCGCGTCCCGGCGCTTCGCCGATCAGCATCACCCGCGCGTTCGGGTGGCCGTCGGCGTGCACCGTGTGGGTCGCCGTGCGCCGCAGGCGAAAGTCGGCCATCGCGTCCAGCGCCGCGAAGATCTCCTCCAGGGTGCGGCACTGCGCGGCCTGATCCAGCTGCGCCGCCGGGGCGGGGGAGGGCGCGGGGGCCGCTTGTGGCATCGGCGCGAGGCGGTTCACGGGCGCTTCGGCGATCGCCTCGTCGGCCCCCATCTCCACCTGCCAGCGCAACTGTTCCAGCCACCGCGCCCGCTCGTTCGTCCCGCCCGTCACCGCATCATTCCTCATGCAAAGGCCGTATGGCCGCCCGTCACGCCGATGATACAATAGCGCCCATGAGCATGGAAACGCCATCCCGCGAGCGCCTGGACTATGATGTCCTCGTCATCGGCGCCGGCCCGGCCGGCCTGTCCGCCGCCATCCGCGTCAAGCAGCTCGATCCCGGCATCTCCGTGTGCCTGCTGGAGAAGGGCGCGGAGGTGGGCGCCCACATCCTCTCCGGCGCGCTGTTCGACCCGCGCGCCCTGGATGAATTGCTGCCGGACTGGAAGGAATCCGGCGCCCCGGTGACCACGCCGGTGACGCAGGAGCGCATGCTGCTGCTGACGGAGAAGAGAGCCGTCACGCTGCCCCACGCCCTGCTGCCGCCGATGATCTCCAACCGCGGCTGTTTCGCCGTCTCGCTGGCCAATCTGACCCGCTGGCTGGCCGAACGGGCCGAGGAACTGGGCGTGGAGATCTATCCCGGCTTCGCCGCCGCCGACCCGTTGTTCGATGACACGGGCGCGCTGATCGGCGTCGTGGCCGGCCAGATGGGCCTGAACGGAAAGGGCGAGAAAAAGCCCGATTACGAACCCGGCGTGGAGCTGACGGGCAAATACGTGCTCATCGCCGAGGGCGCGCGCGGCTCGTTGGCCAAGGAGGTCATCGCCCGCTACCAGCTCGCCGAAGGCCGCGGCGTGCAGAAATACGGCATCGGCTTGAAGGAGATGTGGGAGATCGCCCCGGACAGACACCGCCCCGGCCATGTGCTGCACACCATGGGCTGGCCGCTGGGCAACGGCACCGGCGGTGGCGGCTTTCTCTATCACCTGGACGGCAACAAGGTGGCGGTGGGCTTCGTGGTGCATCTCGACTACGCCAACCCGTGGCTTTCCCCCTATGAGGAGTTCCAGCGCTTCAAGCACCACCCGGCCATCGCCGGGGTGCTGAAGGGCGGCCGCCGCTACGCCTATGGCGCCCGCGCGCTGACCGAGGGCGGCTGGCCGTCGGTGCCGAAACTGGCCTTTCCCGGCGGCGGCCTCATCGGCTGTGCCGCCGGGTTCATGAACGTGCCGCGCATCAAGGGCATTCATTACGCCATGAAGTCCGGCCTGCTGGCCGCCGAGGCGGCGGCCACGGCGCTGGCCGCGGGCCGCGCCCATGACCTGCTGGAAGACTACCAGCCGGCCGTGGAGAGCTCGTGGATCGCCGCAGACTTGAAGAAGGTTCGGAACGTCAAGCCCCTGTGGTCG
>DRPD01000050.1 GCA_011374735.1 Thermopetrobacter sp. | reverse complement strand
ATCGTTTCGGTATTGGCGGCCCCGGCGTCACCGGCCACGCTGGTGTTGGCATCGAAGCCGGCGCCGATCCCGGCGGCGTTCAGGCTCAGCGTGGCATCTGCATCGCCGCCGGCGGTGAACTGAATGTTCTCGATGGATGAGAAATTCACGGCGCGCAGGTCGAAGGTCGAATCCGGCGCGCCGGAAGCGAGAGAGAGCCACAAGGTGTCGCTGCCGGCGCCGCCGTCCGCGCCTTCACCGGCGTCACCGTCCTGGCCATCGACATAGCGGAAGGTGTCGTCGCCGGCGCCGCCTTGCATGTCGTCGGCATCGGCGCCGCCGTCCAGCAGGTCGTCGCCCCCGCCGCCGCTGAGGCTGTCGGCGCCGCCGTTTCCGTAGATGTTATCGCCCAGTGAGGAGCCGGTGATGGTTTCCGCATCGGCATCGCCAAGAATGGTGATGATATCGCCGCCCCACGAACCGCCCCAGCTCAGGAAAGTCCAGCCGGAAAGGTCCACGCTGACGGCATCCATGTGGATTTCGATGCTTTCCATCGTGTCCACGCTATACTGGCCGTCGATCAACATGGTGGCGGACAGCCCGGAGCCGATCTGGCCGGCATTCAGATGCAGGGTGGAATCGAGCTTGGGGATGACCACGAATTGCAGTTCTTCGATATAACGGAAGTCCACCGTTCGCAGATCGAAGTCGGTGTCCGGCGCGCCCGTCTCGATTTTGATCTGCACGCGGTCATTGCCGGCGCCGCCGTCAACGATCTCGCCGGCATCGCCATCCTTGCCGTTCAGATACCGGATGGTATCGTCACCGGCGCCGGCGTATATTTTATCCAGCGCCGCGGTGCCGGTGATGGTTTCATCGCTGCCGTCGCCGAGAATCTCCACGGCATCGCCCTGACCGCCCCAATTCACGAAATACCACTGGGAGAGGTCCAGCGTGGTGGTGGTGACCATGTAGACCTGAACCGTCTCGGTGTTGCCGGGGTCATCGTCACCCTCGATGCGCAGATCGCGGGCCATGGACGAAAGGCTCTTGACCTCGCTGGCCTTCAACTGCACCGTGGTGTCCATGGTCGGCTCGGCGGCATCGAACGTGATACCCTCGATGGAGGTGAAATTCACGTCTCGCAGATCGGTGACGGTATCCGTCGCGCTGGTGTCGAAGGAAATTTGCAACGTGTCGGCGCCGCCGCCGCCATCGACGATTTCTCCGGACAAGCCATCCTGGCCGCTGGTGTAGACGATCGTGTCGTCTCCATCGTCGGCGTAGACCTGATCGGCCACCGGGGAGAGGGCGATGATTTCCGCATCCGTATCGCCGACGATGATGACATTGTCGTTGCTGCCCCAGTCCTGGAATGTCCAGTTGGTTAGGCTCACGGACGTCTCGTTGCCCATGTAGACCCTGACCTGTTCGACGCTGAGCGGATTGCCGATGCTGTTGACGACCAGATCGTAGCTAATTCCCTGTCCGCTGATGAGCTGAGCGGCCGACAGATCGACCGTCTTGGGATACAGCCCGGTGCCGAAGATCTGAATCTCGTTGATGAACGCGAAATTCGTGATGCGCATGTCGAAGTAGTATTCACCGACCGTCGTCGCGGTTGCATCCACTTCGAATCTCACGATGTCGTATGAGCTGATGGTTCCCGTGACGTTATCGGGCGTGCCGGTGTCGTCGTAACCGTTCAGGAAAGTGGCGATGATCGGCATGGGCGTCTCTCCCTGAAAACCCGCCTGGATGTCGTTCCGTCAGGTCTCGCGCCACGTGCCGGCGGTTCGGGGTCGTCAGGGGAAATGGCGTCAGCTGAGCCGGGCGGGGTAGATCGCGCGAGGTGATCGCGCCACCCTCCGGCTTGCGACTTCGCCGCCGTCACGCGCCAGGCGACGGCCGGGAGAAAACCGCATGCGGACAGCCAATTCGCCTGCAACCGCATGCGGCGCATACGAAATGTCGACCTGAAACAACATTAGGATAAATGATTATTGATATGCAATCACTTTTTTATGAGCGCCGAGAATGCAAATGGCGTGGCAGGGGAGAGGCTCGTGGCCTCTCCCCTTCGTCGTGCGTGGCCGCCGGGCTTCAAGAGGACATGAAGATGAAGTCCGACGCGTCGATCAGGGTGCTGGAGACGCCGGCCACGATGATGGTGCCGCTGCCATAGCTGATGTGGGTATCGCCGCCGACGTCGGTGATGGTCAGATCGGCGAAGGTGATGCCGAGTGCCGAGAGGTCGAAGATGTCCAGGCCATCGGCGAAGTCATGCACCGTGTCGGTGCCCCAGCCGAGGCCGAACACGAACGTATCCACGCCGTCGCCGCCATACAGGTCGTCGTCGCCGCCGTCGCCATTCAGGTAGTCGTCCCCACTGCCGCCATAAAGTGTGTCGTCGCCGGCGTTGCCGTGGAGCGTGTCGATGCCGGCGTGGCCGCGCAACTCGTCGGCGCCGGCGCCGCCATACAGGGCGTCGTCGCCGTCGTTGCCATACAGCACGTCATCGTCGGAATGGCCATTCAGCACGTCATCGCCGCTATGGCCGTAAAGGTGATCGATGCCGGCGCCGCCATACAGGGTGTCTACCCCGGCGTGGCCATACAGCCAGTCGTTGCCGCTGTGGCCATAGAGGTGGTCGTCGCCGTCATTGCCATAGAGGGTGTCGCCGCCGGTGCCACCATAGAGCCAGTCATCGCCCTCATGGCCGTAGAGGTGGTCGTAGCCGTCGTTGCCATGGAGATTGTCGTCGCCGGCCTGGCCATACAGCCAGTCGTTGCCGTCATTGCCGCTGATGTCGTTATTGCCCGAGGTGCCGGTGATCGAGTCGTTGTCGGATCCACCGATGTAGTTTTCGAAATTCGTGGCGGTTTCACCGGTGATATTGGTCATGCCGGTGTCCATGTTCAGGACGTAGACACTCGTATACCAGGAGTTGTCCAGCGTATCCACGCCGGGGCCGCCATCCATGGCGTCGGCGCCGGCGCCGCCGTCGATGGTGTCGTTGCCGTAACCACCTTCCAGGGTGTCATTGCCGTCGTCACCATACAGGCCATCCGCACCATAGCCGCCGGAGATGTGATCATCGTCATTTTCGCCGGCGATGTAGTCGTTGCCATAGCCTCCATTCATGGTGTCGTCGCCGGCCCCGCCAAGGATGTAGTCATGGCTCCCGCCGCCCTGGACGGTGTCATCGCCGTCACTGGCATAGATTTCATCTTTCTCCGAGGAGCCGGTGATGGTTTCCGCGCCAATGTCGCCATAGATGACGATCCGCTCGCTCTGGCCGCCCCAGTCGGTGAATGTCCAGCCGGAAATGTCCAGACT
>DRPD01000049.1 GCA_011374735.1 Thermopetrobacter sp. | reverse complement strand
TGCGGGCCGCCGCAACAAGAGGCAAGGGCGCTTGACAACGCGGCGTGGGGCGGGGCATGTAACGCGCCTGATATCGAGATGCAGCAGCGGGGGCGAGACCCCCCTTCCGCCGGCTCAGGCCAACGAACGAGAACGACAAGGAAGCCCGCCCCACGGGTGGCGCCGAGCGCCGCGGAAGCGACAAAACAAAAGGACAAGCAAGGATGTATGCGATCGTCAAGACCGGCGGCAAGCAATATCGCGTGGCGCCGGAAGACATCATCCGGGTGGAGAAGCTGCCCGGCGAGCCGGGCGACGCCGTGGTGCTGGACGAGGTGCTGATGGTGGCCACCGCGGCCGGCCCGGAAGTGGGCGCGCCGACGGTGGAGGGCGCGTCAGTGGTCTGCGCGATCATCGAGCAGACCCGGGCGCGGAAGATCATCATCTTCAAGAAGAAGCGGCGCAAGCATTACCGCCGCAAGAAGGGCCACCGCCAGCCCGTCACGGTGCTGAAGGTGACGGAAATCCTCACCGGCGGCAAGAAGCCGGCGGGCCGGAAGGCGGCGGCGAAGAAGCCGGCGGCCGAAAAGAAGGCCGCCACGCAAGCCGATGCGCCGGCCGATGACCTGTCGCTGATCAGCGGCGTCGGCCCGGTGCTGGTGAAGAAGCTCAACGAGGCCGGCTACACCACCTTCAAACAGATCGCCGAGATGACCCCGGAGCAGATCGCGGAGCTGGACGCGCAGCTCAACTTCAAGGGCCGCATCGAGCGCGATCAGTGGGTGGCGCAGGCGAAGGAGCTGATGGCCGGCAAGCCGCCCCGGGCCGGGAAGAAATGAGCGTCTTGCGCGGGCCGGCGGCCGGCGGGTAAAACGGCGCTGACGCAAGGTTTTTGGTCAAGGAGAGACGACAATGGCGCACAAGAAGGCGGGCGGCTCCTCGCGCAACGGCCGCGATTCCATCGGCAAGCGCCTCGGGGTGAAGAAGTTCGGCGGCGAGACGGTCAGGCCCGGCAACATCATCATCCGCCAGCGCGGCACCAAGTGGCACCCCGGCGAGAACGTCGGCATGGGCCGCGATTACACCCTCTTCGCGCTGGTCGAGGGCAAGGTGACGTTCCACACCGCGCGCGGCGGGCGTTCGTTCGTGTCGGTCGAGCCGTCCTGATCCGCCTGACGGTCAGCGCGAGGCGGCCCTCATGAACGCCCCCGCCGCCGGACCGGCGCTCACCGGCGCCGTCAAGTTCTTTCTGCTTGGCAAGGGCTATGGCTTCATCGTGCGCGATGACGGCGGCGATGACGTGTTCGTGCACATCTCCGCCGTTTCCGCGGCCGGGCTGGTCAGCCTCGACGCGGGCCAGCGCCTCAGCTTCCGCCTGTGCGACGCGCCCGGCGGCCGCGGCCGGCAGGCCTGCGACCTGCTGCTGCTGGAGAACGCGCCGGCACCTTGAGGCGGGCGTCAGGGGTGAATTTGACGGCCATGAGGGCGTGAGTGGCCTGTGGATCGCCCACCACGGGCGCATGAAACATTGGTCACGATTGGCCACAGTCTTGTTTTGTTCGCGGGTCGATGCCATATTCCCACACAAACGGGCGCCCGCCTGTCTGCGCGGATGCCCTGATGCAATGTCTGCAAGGGATCGAGGACACCATGGCTCAACCGGAATACAAACCGACCATCCAGACGCGCGCCGCGCCGCGCACCGCCATTGACGCGGGCCTGCGCGCCTACATGCTGAAAGTCTACAACCTGATGGCGCTGGGCGTCGCCGCCACCGCCATCGTGGCGCTGTTCATGGCCGCCAACCCGACGCTGATGGTCGCGGTGGCCGGCGGTGTGATGAAATGGGTGCTGTTCGCCGCCCTGCTCGGCCTTGGCTGGTTCGCGCCACGGCTGATCTTCTCCGGCTCCGCCGCCACCGCCTGGCTGGCCTATGGCGCCTACGCGGTGCTGTGGGGGCTGCTGATCTCGCCGATGATCGCCTTCTACATGGGCACCAATCCGGCGCTCGTGGTGCGCGCCTTGCTGATCACCGCCGCCACCTTCGGCGCCACGTCGCTGTTCGGTTATGTGACCAAGCGCGACCTGTCCGGCTTCGCCGGCTTCTTCGTGATGGCCAGCATCGGCCTGCTGATCGCCATGCTCGTCAACGTCTTCTTCCTGCAATCGACGTTGTTCAGCCTCATCACTTCCAGCCTCGTGGTGCTGGTGTTCGCCGGCATCACCGCCTGGGAGACCCAGAGCATCAAGGAGATGTATGCCGAGGGCGACGACATGTCGCGCCACGCCATTTTCGGTGCCTTCATGCTCTATGGCAGCTTCATCACCCTGTTCATCCACATCCTGAACATTCTCGGAATCATGAACAACGACTGACGCCGCCTCTTCACGGCGCCGCCAACATCCCCTCCCCGCGAGACATCACCCGTCTCGCGGGTTTTTTCGGCCGAACGCCGATCTGACAGGCTCGTCAGCAACGGTCACGTTCTTTTCACAATCTCTCCCCGCCTTGGCCACAGGGCGCTGGCAAGGTGCCGGCGTTGCCTCTTCGGCCCGGCGCGCAAGCGGCGTCATTATGAGGGGGAGCGGCCGGAATACATCAAGCCCCCCAGCCCCATTCCGGCTGCTGGCCCGAAGTTGTGCCCTGCCGCCGGGCCGATCCTTGCATGCCGGGTGGAGCATCCCATCCCTTCCGTATTGATGAATGGCCCTTGGCCCGCGCCGGTCTTCCGGATATTTTTCCGACCGGAGAATGTGTGAACTGTCGCGGGAACCGGTCATGCCGAAGCATTTCGTGTCCAACGATCCGGGCTCCGTGCGCCTGTTCGAAAACCCGCTGCTGGAGGCGCTGAGCAAGACCCACTGGACGGCGCCCGTCTGGATCGCCGTGCCGGTGATGGCATGGGTGGCCTGGCGCGCCCTTGCCACGCCATCGCTGTCATGGCCGCTGCTGATCGCGCTGGTGTTGGCCG
>DRPD01000048.1 GCA_011374735.1 Thermopetrobacter sp. | reverse complement strand
CGGCGCCTGCCAGCGCACCATCAGCAACAGCGCGCCGGCCACCTGGCCGCTGCGCCGCAGCCGGGCCGCCGCCTTCAGCAACAGCGCGCAGGCCACCGGCCAGGCGGCGGGCGGCTGGCGCATCTGAGGGGCCAACACCCGGCCGTGGCCGAAGCTGGCCGGTGGGCGCGGCGGCGGCGGATCGACATCCTCGCCATGCAGGGCGCGGATGAACCGCTCGCCGGTGACCGATCCCCAGATGGCGCGGGCCTGCCTCGGGGCCAGCCGCCACAGGGCCGCCACGTCGCGCACCCCGGCCGCCGCCAGCCGGCGGCTCATGCGCGCCGAAATGCCGGGCAGCTCCTCCAGCGGCAGATCGGCGATGGCGCCGGGCAACTCCGCCCCCGCCAACAGGCGCAGGCCATCGGGCTTGTCCAGCTCCGCGGCGATCTTGGCCAGCAGCCTGGAGGGCGCGACGCCGACCGAACAGCTCAGCGCCACCCCCACCCGCGCCGCGATGCCCTCCTTGATGGCGCGGCCCAGCGCCCGCGCCCGGGCCGGCCGGCGCTGGCGTTTGTCGAGGCGGATCGACAACTCGTCGATGGAATGCACCATGTCGATGGGCGCATGGCGGGCGATCTCGTCGAGCAGCCGGTGATGCCAGCGCACATACACATCATGGCGCGCCACCCGCACCGCGACGTCCGGGCAGAGGCGGCGGATTTCCGCCAGCATCATGCCACGGCGGACGCCCAGCGCCCTGGCCCGCCGCGATACCGCGATGGCGCCGGTGGCCTCGGTGTCCGCCAACGGCACCACCACCAGCGGCCGGTCGCGCAAGCGCGCGTCCTCCTGCTGTTCGACAGCGGCGAAGTAGCTGTCGAAATCCAGAAACAGCCAGCGCAGCGGCGCATCGGGCATGATGGCGCGTCCCTCCCCGCGCGAACTATGTCGCGCGGCATGGTGTCAGATGAGAACAATATGAGAACATAGGCGGGGAATGGAGTCAATTCATTTCGCTCACGCTAACGGCCCTTCGGGCCGAACGCTTAAGCGGGGGCGGCCTGACCGGCCGGGGCGGGGTTCTCTTTCATCTGATTTTGCGAGTCTTCGCTGACGCGAAGTTCGCAAAATCGGACTCCGCCGTCCCGCTCCCCCTCCCGACCACCCAGAGTATGGGGCAAGGTGGTCGGGACGGGGAGCGGGACGTCGAGAAGCCGTGCCGGGCGGATGGGCGGCGGGGCGAGAGGGGTGGGGCGTGTTCAGCCGGCGGCCCCGGCTTCCTCCTCCTCGCGCAGCACGCGGCGCAGGATCTTGCCGGCTTTTTTCTCGCTCACGGCAAGCAAAGCCGCTGACGCGGCTTTGCGCCTCCGCGGGGGCGGCCTTTCGGCCGGCGCGCGGTCGCGCGCTTGGGGCTTGAGCCACGTGTTCAGCCGGCGGCGCTGGCCTCCTCCTCCTCGCGCAGCACGCGGCGCAGGATCTTGCCGACGTTGGATTTCGGCAGCTCGTCGCGGAACTCGATGTGCTTGGGGCGCTTGTAGCCGGTCAGCGATTCCTTGGCGTGGGCCAGCACGTCCGCCTCGGTGAGATTGGGATCGGCGCGCACGATGAACACCTTGACCACTTCGCCGGAGTGCTCGTCCGGCACGCCGATGGCCGCCACCTCCAGAATGCCCGGATGCGAGATCAGCGCCGCTTCCACCTCGTTGGGATAGACGTTGAAGCCCGACACCAGGATCATGTCCTTCTTGCGATCGACGATGCGGATGTAGCCCTTCTCGTCCATCACGCCGATGTCGCCGGTGCGGAAGAAGCCGTCATCGGTCATCACCCGCGCCGTCTCCTCCGGGCGTTGCCAGTAGCCGGCCATCACCTGCGGGCCGCGAATGGCGATCTCGCCCGTCTCGCCGATCGCCAGCCTGTTGCCGTCGTCATCGAGAATGGCCGCGTCGGTGGATGGCACCGGCACGCCGATGGCGCCGGTGAAGTGATCCAGATCGAGCGGGTTGACGCAGGCCACCGGGGAGGTTTCCGACAGGCCATAGCCCTCGGTGATGACGCAGCCGGTCAGCTCCTGCCACTGCTCGGCCACGGCGCGCTGCACCGCCATGCCGCCGCCGATGGTGATCATCAGGTCGGAGAAGTCCATCCGGCGGAAGTCCTGGTTGGCCATCATGGCGATGAACAGGGTGTTGAGAGCCGGGAAGATGTGCGGCGGATGGGCCTTCCATTCCTTGACGAAGGCCGGAATGTCGCGCGGATTGGGAATGAGGATGTTGTGCGCGCCGACATCGATGCCGCCCATGCAATTCACGGTCAGCGCG
>DRPD01000047.1 GCA_011374735.1 Thermopetrobacter sp. | reverse complement strand
GGTGAAGATCTCCCACTTGCCCGGTGCGGTCTGTTTCGCGTCGATGGCGATGACCACGCACTGCGAGCCGAATTTCTCCGCCGCCTCCTTCACCAGCTGGCGGTTGAACACCGCCGCGGTGTTGATCGACACCTTGTCCGCCCCGGCCAGCAGCAGCCGGCGCACGTCATCGGGGGTGCGCACGCCGCCGCCCACGGTCAGCGGCATGAAACACTGTTCGGCGGTGGCCGCCACCACGTCGAGGATGATGTCGCGCTCTTCATGGCTGGCCGTGATGTCGAGAAAGCACAGCTCGTCGGCGCCGGCCGCGTCATAGGCGCGGGCGATCTGCACCGGGTCGCCGGCGTCGCGCAGGTTGACGAAGTTGACGCCCTTCACCACGCGGCCGTCCTTCACGTCCAGACAGGGAATGATGCGCGCCTTCAGCATGGCGGGTCGTCCATCTCTCCCACGTCATTCCCGGGCTTGTCCCGGGAAACCAGTGGAGCGTTTCCTTCACGTGACGACCTTGCGTTGAAAGCGCGAAGCGGAGAGGTTGCGGCAAGGCCGTCTGGATTGCCGGAATGAATCCGGCAATGACGCACAAGTGTGCGGCCCGGTGTTTGGCGCGCAATCATGATGTTGTCAATCGCCATTGCCGCGCGCCGCGCGGATCAGCGCCAGCGCTTCCGCCGCGTCGAGCCGCCCGTCATACAGCGCGCGGCCCGATATGGCCCCTTCCAGCATGGCGCAATCCGGCTTGAGGAGCCGCTTGATGTCGTCGATGGAGGCCAGCCCGCCCGAGGCGATGACCGGGATGGAAACGGCGTTGGCCAGTTCAAGGGTGGCCTCGATGTTCAGACCCTTAAGCACCCCGTCGCGGTCGATGTCGGTGTGAATGATGGCCGCCACCCCGGCGTCCTCGTAGCGTTTCGCCAGCTCGATGGCGGTCAGTTCGGCGGTTTCCGCCCAGCCGCTCACCGCCACCTTGCCGCCCTTCGCGTCGATGCCCACCGCGACGCGGCCGGCAAAGGCGCGGCAGGCGTCTTTCACCAGTTGCGGATCGCTGACCGCCACGGTGCCGAGAATGACGCGGCGCACCCCGGCCGCCAGCCAGTGCTCGATCATCGCCATGTCACGGATGCCGCCGCCCAGCTGCACCGGGATGGAGACGGCCTTCAGAATGGCGTTGACCGCATCGGCGTTCACCGGCTTACCGGCGAAGGCGCCGTTGAGATCGACCAGATGCAGCCACTCGAACCCGGCCTCTTCGAAGCTCTTCGCCTGCGCCGCCGGATCGTCGTTGAACACGGTGACCCGTTCCATGTCGCCCAGCTTCAGGCGCACGCACTGGCCGTCCTTCAGGTCGATGGCGGGAAACAGGATCATCACGGATTCCACTTCAGGAAATTGGCGATCAGCGCCAGGCCCAGCCGCTGGCTCTTCTCCGGGTGAAACTGAAAGCCCAGCAGATTGTCGCGCCCCACCGCGGCGGTGAGCGGTGCGCCGTAATCGGTGGTGGCCAGCAGGTGATCGGCGTTCTCCGGCGCCAGATGATAGGAATGCACGAAATAGGCGTGCCAGCCTTCCGGCCCGAACGGCAGATCGCCGAACACCGGATGTTCGCGCACGATGTCGAGCGTGTTCCAGCCCATGTGGGGGATTTTCAGGGCCGGATCGGCCGGTTCGATGGGCCGCACCTCGCCGGGGATCCAACCGAAGCCCTCGTGACGGCCATGCTCCAGTCCCACGCCGGCCATGAGCTGCATGCCGACGCAGATGCCGAGAAAGGGCCGGGCGTTGGTGATGACCGCCTCCTCGATGGCCTGCCACATGCCGTCGATGGCCAAAAGCCCGGCCCGGCAGTCGCCGAACGCGCCCACACCGGGCAGCACCACGCGATCCGCCGCCGCCACCTCTGCGGCGCTGGTGACGAGATCGACGGAGGCGCGGATGCCGGCCTCGTCGGCGGCGCGCTGAAAGGCCTTCTGCGCCGAGCGCAGGTTGCCGGAGCCGTAATCGATGAT
>DRPD01000046.1 GCA_011374735.1 Thermopetrobacter sp. | reverse complement strand
CGGGTCGGAACATTGACAGGAAGTCGCACGCCGTGCATCTGATGGCAGCCATGAGGACCGGGAGGCGATATCACCTGCCGCTGGCGCTCGCCGTGGCGGGCCTGTTGGCCGGATGCGCGAGTGCCGGGCCACGGCTGGACGCTTCGGTGCGCCAATACGACGTGGCCACCGACACCGCGCCGACCAACGTCGATCCGGCGGCGGCGTCCGGCCTGCTCGGGCGGGTATCGCCGTCATTCGTCACCCTGGTGGTGAGCGAGGCGGGCGGCGGCGATATTTTCAACGCCTCCCCGGGGCGCGGCGTCTCCTCCGGCTCCGGATATATCGTGTCTTCGGACGGGCTGGCGTTGAGCGCCGCCCATGTGGGCGCGCGGGCCGGCTATCGGGTGACCGCCCGCGCTTCGAATGGCCGCATCTACGAAGGCCGGGTGGTGGCGCTGAAGGCGGGCAACGACATCAGCCTCATCAAGCTGCGCATGAAGGGCGCGGTGCCGGTGCGCCCGGCCGCCTCGCCGTGCCTGCGGGTTGGCCAGCCGGTGTTCTCGCTGGGCCGGCCGCGTGGCAGCCGCGATACCTTGCGCATCGGCAGCGTCAAGGCGCTGAGCTTCGGCCACAAGGTGCGCTATGGCCGCTATGGCTATCCCGACGCGCTGGTGCTGCGCATGAACACCCGGCGCGGCGAATCCGGCGGCCCGGTGTTCAACGAGCGCGGTGAGTTGGTGGCGATGGTGGTTTCCACCCTCTCCACGCGCGGCAAGCCGCTGAAGCTGGCCCACGCCATTCCGCTGCCGGCCCTGGCCCGCTTCTATTGCGCCAAGGCGGCCTGCGGCCCGCGCTGGCGGGCCCTGGCCGGCACCAGCATGGCCGCCTGCCCGCGCCAGACCGCGGGCAAGGTGCAGGAGCGGTTGTAGATCTCACGTGCATTACAATTCATTCATGCAGCCATTCCGGCAACGGAATGGCGATGGCTGGCGCGTAAGGGAGGGCGGAACCCTCAAGCGGGCAACCTTGCAGAACAGAAAGGAAAACGATCCATGAAACGCAAGATGATCATTTCTCTCTCCATTGCCGCCGCCGGTGTCATCGCCGTGCCGCTGTTGGCCCGGGCCGCCGGCTTCGGCCCCGGCGGGTGTGAGCCGGGGCGGCTGACCGGCATGGCCGCGAAGATGCGCATGGCCCAGGGCGGCCCGGGCATGGGCATGGGCAAGGGCATGATGGGCATGAAGGAGCGCCGCGAGAAGATGCAGCGCGGCCATAACGCCCACAAGGGGCCGCACAAGGGCAATGTGGTGCGCCACATGGCGGTGATGCGGGGCGCCCTGCCGGAAAAATACGCCAAAATGACCAACCCCCTGCCCGCCAGCGCCGAAAACATCGCCGCCGGCAAGAAGCTCTATGCGGAGAATTGCGCCTCCTGCCACGGCGCGAGTGGCAAGGGCGACGGCGAAGCGGGCAAGGACCTGAACCCGAAGCCGGCCAACATCGCCCACATTCTCGGCAAGCCGCTGGACTTCGACGGCTTCTACATGTGGACGATCAGCGAAGGCGGCGAGAAGCTGGGCACCGCCATGCCGGCCTTCAAGGACGCCCTGAGCGAGAAGGAGCGCTGGCAGATCATCCACTACCTGCGCAACGGCCTGGGCAAGTGACCCGCTGACATAGGCCGTTCGACGCGGTTTACTTCCATGATGCCGTTTGCCTACGATGCATACCATCGGGGCAGACGGCATTTTCATGAGGCGTTCGGACACCGATGGCCAGACCACCGTTCGGCAAGATCCTCGTCGCCAACCGTGGCGAGATCGCCTGCCGCGTCATCGACACGGCACGGCGCATGGGTATCGCCACCGTGGCGGTATATGCCGAACCGGACCGGAAAGCGCCGCACGCGCGACTGGCCGACGAGGCGATCGCCATCGGCCCGGCCGACGCGGCGCGTTCCTATCTCGACATCGGGAAAATCATCAATGCGGCGCGTGACAGCGGGGCGGCGGCCATTCATCCGGGCTATGGCTTCCTGTCGGAGAACCCGGCCTTCGTGACGGCCTGTGAAGAGGCCGGGATCACCTTCATCGGCCCCAACGCCGAGGCCATCGCTCTGATGGGCGACAAGATCCGCTCGCGCCAATTCGCGGCCGCGGCGGGAGTGTCCACCATTCCCGGCCATGATGACGCCATCGACGATGTGGAAATGGCCGTGAAGGTGGCCGCCGGTATCGGCTATCCGGTGATGATCAAGGCGGCGGCCGGCGGCGGCGGCAAGGGCATGCGGGTGGCGCGCGACGAGGCCGAATTGCGCGAGGGGTTCGCCGCGGCGCGATCGGAGGCGCTAAATTCCTTCGGTGACGATCGCGTCCTGATCGAGAAATTCATCGACGACCCGCGCCACATCGAAATCCAGGTGCTGGCCGACAAGCACGGCAACGTCATTCATCTGGGCGAGCGCGAATGCTCCATCCAGCGGCGCAACCAGAAGATCATCGAAGAGGCCCCCTCGCCGCTGCTCGACGCGGACACCCGCCAGCGCATGGCGGCGCAGGCGGTGGCCCTGGCCCGCGCCGCCGGTTATGATTCCGCCGGCACCGTGGAGTTCGTCGCCGGGCCGGACAGGCGCTTCCACTTCCTGGAGATGAACACCCGGTTGCAGGTGGAGCATCCGGTGACGGAGATGATCACCGGGCTGGATCTGGTGGAGTGGATGATCCGCATCGCGGCCGGCGAGGAGCTGCCGCTGACGCAAGACGACGTGCGGATCACCGGCTGGGCGGTGGAAAGCCGCATCTACGCGGAAGACCCCCGCCGCGGCTTCCTGCCCTCCACCGGGCGCTTGCGCACCTTTCAGCCGCCACGCGAGGAGGACGGCGCGGCACGCAAGGTGCGTCTCGATACCGGCGTGGAGGAAGGCAGCGAAATTTCCATCCACTACGATCCGCTGATCGCCAAGCTCGTCACCTGGGGGCCCGACCGCGCCGCCGCCATCGCCGCGCAGGCCG
>DRPD01000045.1 GCA_011374735.1 Thermopetrobacter sp. | reverse complement strand
GCTGCGCGAGAACGGCAAGGTGATCGTCACCGGCTGCATGGGCGCTGAAGCCAAAAGCATCACCGAACGCCACCCGGCCGTGCTGGCCGTCACCGGGCCGCAGGACTTCGCCGGCGTGATGCGGGCGGTGCATGCCGCCGCGCCGCCGCCGCACGATCCGAAGCTGGATCTGATCCCGCCGGCCGGGCTGAAGCTCACGCCGCGCCACTATGCCTATCTGAAAATCTCCGAAGGTTGCGACAATTCCTGCACCTTCTGCATCATCCCGCGCCTGCGCGGCCCCCTCGCCTCCCGCCCGGCGGCGGAAGTGCTGGCGGAGGCTCGGCGGCTGGCGGCGGCGGGGGTGCGAGAGCTGCTCGTCATCTCGCAGGATACCTCCGCCTACGGCAAGGACATCCGCTATCGGGACGGGGCGCGCATCGCCGATCTGGCGCGGCGGCTGGGGGAGCTGGGCGTGTGGGTCAGGCTGCATTACCTCTACCCCTACCCGCACGTGGACGCGCTGGTGGAGCTGATGGCCGAGGGCGTAATCCTGCCCTATCTGGACATGCCGTTGCAGCACGCCGCGCCCAATGTGCTCAAACGCATGAAGCGCCCGGCCCATGCGGAGAAGATGCTGAAGCGCATCGAACGCTGGCGGGCCATGTGCCCCGATCTGGCCATTCGCTCCACCTTCATCACCGGCTTTCCCGGCGAAACGGAAGACGATTTCGCCTTGCTGCTCGACTGGCTGGCCGAGGCGCGGCTCGACCGCGTCGGCTGCTTCGCCTTCGAGGACGTGGCGGGCGCGCCGGCCTCCGCCGATGCCGATCAGGTGCCGATGGAGGTGCGCGAGGAGCGCCGCGCCCGGCTGATGCGGTTGCAGGAAGAGATTTCCGCCGCGCGGCTGGCGGAAAAGGTGGGGCGTGAGACGCCAGTGCTGATCGACGCCATCGACGATGAAAACGGCCTGCTGATCGGCCGCACGCCGTGGGACGCGCCGGAGGTGGACGGCGAGGTGTGGATCCCGCGGCCGCTGGCTCCGGATGCCGGGCCGGGCGATCTGTTGAGGGTGCGCATCACGGCGGCCGAAACCCACGATCTGGTGGCCGAACCGGTGTGAGGGCGGCGGGGCGCCCTGCAAACAGCGTCAGTCGCGGTTGACCGGCCGGGCCAGAAAGGCCGGCATGTTGTCGTCGCTGAAGCGCGCCTTGTCGCCGGCCTTCCTGGCGTTGTCCGTCCTGTCTTTCGGCCCCCTGGCGACCTTGCGCGCCTCATCGGCGCCTTCTTTCGGCCGCGCCTTGCCGCGCTTGCTGCCCTTCGCCCGCTGGCCGCCACGGCCCGACTTGCCGCGCCCCCTGTCGCCGCCACGGGCCGGGCCGCGCCCCCTGCCCCGGCTCTTTTTCCTGGCCGCGCGTTCGATCTCCTCCTCGGTGGGGGCCTCGCCCTCCCAGGGGATGTTCTTGCCGATCAGCTTCTCGATGGCGGCCACGGCCTTGAAGTCGTCGGGCGTGACCAGGGTGACCGCCTCGCCCTTGCGGCCGGCGCGGCCGGTGCGGCCGATGCGGTGCACGTAGTCTTCCGCCGTCACCGGGGTGTCATAGTTGATGACGTGCGACACCGCCGGAATGTCCAGCCCGCGCGCCGCCACGTCGGAGGCGATCAGATACGTGATCTCGCCGTCGCGGAACTTCTGGAGCATCTCCAGGCGCTGATACTGATCCATGTCGCCATGCAGCGCGCCGGCGGAGAACTCGTGTTTCTCCATGGACTTGCGCAAGACCTCCACCGTCTTCTTGCGGTTGGCGAAGATGATGGCGTTGGAGATGCCGCCTTCACGGGCCCGGATCACCTCGCGCAGCCTTTCGCGCTTGGCCGCCTCGTCCAGCGGGGCCAGCACCAGCTTCTGGTCGATGGTGTCGGCGGTGGACGACGGCGGCTGCGCCTCCACCCTGACCGGCAGGTGCAGGAATTGATCGACCAGCCGCTGGATCTCCTTCGGCATGGTGGCGGAGAAGAACAGGGTCTGGCGGGTGAACGGCAGCATCTTCACGATGCGCTCGATGTCGGGGATGAAGCCCATGTCGAGCATGCGGTCGGCCTCGTCGATGACCAGCACCTCGATGCCGGTCAAGAGCAGCTTGCCGCGCTCGAAATGGTCGATCAGGCGGCCCGGCGTGGCGATCAGCACGTCGGCGCCGCGATCGATGATCCGCGATTGCACGTCGAACGACACGCCGCCGATGAGCAGCGCGATCTTCAGCTTGTGATGCCGGCCCAGCTGCTCGAAGGCTTCGTGCACCTGCGCGGCCAGCTCGCGGGTCGGCTCCAGAATGAGGGTGCGCGGCATGCGGGCCCGGGCGCGGCCCGTCTCCAGCCGCTTGAGGATGGGCAGCACGAAGGCCGCCGTCTTGCCCGATCCGGTCTGGGCCAGGCCCAGCACGTCCTTGCCCTCGATGGCCGGCGGGATGGCCTGCGCCTGAATTTCCGTCGGCTCCGCGAAGCCGGCGTCCTTCACCGCTTGCAGGATCCTGTCACTGAGGCCCAGATTTTCGAAGCTCATGGATACTCCGGTCCGTCTCGGGCGGAATCGCCCGCGATCATTCACATATTCGCAAGTCACCATAGGCCGCTTCAGCGGCGAGTCAAGGTGGGGATGAAGGAGTTGGCGCGGCAGGCGGGAGTGTGGAACGAAAGGGGGGAGATTGTGGCCCGACCCCCTTCCCGGCGCTTGCGCGCCGGACTTCCCCCTGCCAGGGGGAAGAAAGATGATGTTGTCTCAAACCTCGCCACATGCGTCCCCTCCCCCTGGCAGGGGGAGGGCCAGG
>DRPD01000044.1 GCA_011374735.1 Thermopetrobacter sp. | reverse complement strand
CATGCCGCCGCCGCTGGCCCGCATGGACAAGCCCGTGATTCTCCGTCATATGCCTGAGGTCGGGATGGGGCGCGGTTGACGAATGGGAGGAGTGCGCATGACGGAGGACGGGGTGAAGCACAAGGGCGGCGTGGTGTTGCGGGCCGTCGATCATATACAGTCGTTCCTGCGCCATGAGAGCATCTCCGGGCTGCTGCTCATCCTCGCCGCCGCCATCGCCATGGTCATGGCCAATCATCCGCTGCTGGCGCCGTTGTATGACGCGTTCCTGCATGTGAAGGCGTCGGTTAAGATCGGCTCCATCGGCCTGGAGAAGGGGCTGCTGCACTGGATCAACGACGGCCTGATGGCGATTTTCTTCCTGCTGGTGGGGCTGGAACTGAAGCGCGAGTTCTACGCCGGCGAGCTGTCGAGCCGCGAGCGCATCGTCATGCCGGCGCTGGCCGCGCTGGGCGGCATGGTGGTGCCGGCGCTCATCTTCGTGGCCATCAATGGGGCGAATCCGGAGAACCTGCGCGGCTGGGCCATCCCGACGGCCACGGATATCGCCTTCGCGCTGGGCATCCTGGCGCTGCTGGGCAGGCGGGTGCCGCTGGCCCTGAAGACGTTCCTGCTGGCGCTGGCCATGTTCGACGATCTGGGGGCCATCGTCATCATCGCCCTGTTCTACACCGACGCGCTCGATCTCGCCCAGCTGGCGGCGGCCGGCACGGCCATCGCCCTGCTGTTGGCCTTCAACCGCCTGCTGCGCATCCGCTCGCTGGCGCCTTACATCATCGTCGGCGTGGTGATGTGGGCGGCGGTGTTGAAGTCGGGCATTCACGCCACGCTGGCCGGCTTCGTGCTGGCCCTGACCATCCCGTATATCACGGCCCGCGAACGCGGCACGGAAGAGGTGCGCCACGTGCCGGACAATCCGGCCCTGGTGCTGGAGCACATGTTGCAACCGTGGGTGGCGTGGTTCATCATGCCCATTTTCGCCTTCGCCAACGCCGGTGTGCGTCTCGATGGCGACATCGGCGCGGTGTTGGTCGATCCGCTGACCCTGGGCGTGGCGCTGGGCCTGTTTTTGGGCAAGCAGGCGGGGGTGGTGGGCGCGGTGCTGGCCGGCCGGGCGCTGGGCTGGCTGCGCCTGCCGCCGGAGATGGGCGTCGTGCATCTGTGGGGCGTCGGCCTGCTGGCCGGCATCGGTTTCACCATGAGCCTGTTCATCGGCTCGCTGTCGTTCGCCAGCCCCGATCAGGAAACGGCGATGCGTGTCGGCGTGCTGAGCGGCACCATCCTGTCGGCCCTCGCCGGCTGGGGCCTGCTGGCCATGAGTTTGCCCCGCAAGCCGGCGCGACGGGAGAGAGGCGGCTTCGGTGAATGAGGCTTGGGATAGCCGGCCTTGATGGCCATTGATGAATGGCTTCGTGAAAGCCGGGAAAGGAAGGCCGTAGAGCCATCACACGGATCACCAGTCTGCCGGAATGGATGCCGCCACGACTGCGGTTCCCCGCGAAGGCGGAGACTGGAAGACCGCAGTCCCCTCCCACGGTTCACCAGCCTGCCGAAGGAGAATCCAACGACCGTTGGCGTTGGTGAGGAATGCTCGGGCGGCGCCTCTTTTTCGGCGTTTCATCACGAAGGGGGAGACTGGAAGACCGCAGTCCCCTCCCACGGTTCACCAGTCTGCCGAAGGAGAATCCAACGACCGTTGGCGTTGGT
>DRPD01000043.1 GCA_011374735.1 Thermopetrobacter sp. | reverse complement strand
TGGAAGCGCCTGACACATGGCGTCTTTCCATGCTGCTGCGCGGCCAGCGTGGATCGGAGCCGGAAATGGCCGCCCCCAGGCCCGCCGGCAGCACCTTCGTGCTGCTCGATGACAGCGTCGTGCCGCTGCCGCTGACGGCGGAGGACAGGGACCGGCCCATCACCCTGAAATACGGTCCGGCCAGCCGCCTGCCCACAGACGTGTCGTGGACGCAAGCCACCTTCGGCTTCGCCGCCCGCGCCGCCCGGCCCTTCGCGCCGGTGCGCCTGCGGGCCCGCAGGCTGGCCAATGGCGACATCCGCTTCAGCTGGGTGCGCCGCACCCGCTCCGGCGGCGATCCGTGGAGCGTCGTCGAGGTGCCGCTGGCAGAAGACGCGGAGAGCTATCGCCTGGAGGTCATGGATGGCGCCACCATCAAGCGCGCCTTCGACACCACCGTGCCCGAGGCGTTGTGGACGGCGGTGCAGCAGGCGGCGGACTTCCCGTCCGGCCTGCCGTCGCCGTTGAGCGTCCGGGTGGCCCAGAAGTCGGCCCGTTACGGCGTCGGTGCCTACAAGATGGAGAACCTGCATGTCTGACACCACCAGCAAGCTGCAACTGCCCATCCTGGCCGCCGATCAGGCCCAGAAGCACGTCACCCACAACGAGGCGCTAATGCATCTGGACGCCCTGGTGCAGGCGGCGGTGGTGGACAGGGACTTGAGCGCCCCACCGGCTTCGCCGGCGGCCGGTGACGCCTACATCGTCGCCGCCGCCGCCAGCGGTGATTGGAGCGGCAAGGAGGGCCAGCTCGCCGTGTGGCGCGACAACGCCTGGTATTTCCATCAGCCCCGCGAGGGCTGGCGCGTCTGGGTGCGGGACGAGGATGCTCTTCTCGTCTTCGCTGACGGCACCTGGACGGCCGCCACCACCGGCCTCAACCCGGCCAGTGGCGGCATGGTCGGCATCAACGTCACCGCCACCGCCACGGAGCGGCTGAAGGTCAAGTCGGACACGGTGGCCTTCGATCACGACGGGGCGTCGTCACAGGTGAAGATCAACAAGGCCGCCACCGCCGACAAGGCCCATGTCCTGCTCTATGACAACTGGTCGGGCCGCGCCGAGATCGGACTGGTCGGCGATGATGACCTGCGCGTCAAGGTCAGCCCCGACGGCACGACCTGGCATGACGCCATCACCATCTCCGGCAATTCCGGCATTGTGTCCTTTCCCGCCGGCGCCGCCGTGGCCGCCGCCAAAAACCGGCTGATCAACGGCGGCTTCGACATCTGGCAGCGCGGCACCGGCTGGACGGGCCTGACGGCGACGCGGTATTGCGCCGATCGCTGGGGCGTGGAAGTCGGCGCCGGTCATGCCGTGGACGTGACGCGCCAGGCATTCACGCCCGGACAAACGGAGGTGGCCGGCAATCCGGCCCATTATCTGCGGCTGGCCAGAACCACCACCGGGGCCAGCGGCTCCGTGGCGGTCAGGCAACGGGTGGAGGGCGTCGCCGCCATCTCCGGCGAGACGATGACCTGGAGCGTCTGGCTGAGGGCGGATGCCGCTTGCACCGTCACGCTGTCTTTGCGTCAGGCCTTCGGCGCCGCCGGCGGCGCCACCGTCAACACCACGGTCAAGAGCTGCGCCGTCACCACCGCCTGGCAACGCTTCAAGGCCACCTTCGACGTGCCGTCCGTCGCCGGCAAGACCATCGGCGCCGGCGACTACTGGGAATTCAGGTTGATTCTGGCCGCCGCCGAGGGAGATCGCACCCTCGACATCGCCAACGCGCAGGCGGAGTTCGGTCGCGCCGCCACACCGTTCGAGCGCCGCCCGACGACGGTCGAGGTCGGCTTGTGCCGGCGCTATTACTGCAAGATCGGCCCGCGGGCCGGCAGCTGGGGACCGTTTTATGTGATGATGGCCGACGGCACCGACAGGTCCCGCGCCGTCGTCGAGTTCCCCGTGCCGATGCGCACCACGCCGACGCTGGTCACTGCCGGCGCGATATCCGCGAAGGGCGGCAACGCCGGCCATGGCCTCGTCTGGATAAGTGGTGGCGCCTTCTCGTTTTCCGGCGATGAGAACGGCGGCACCATCACCTACGACAAGAGCGGTGCTTTCACGCCCGGCCACACCTACTACCTGCGCGCCGACAACGACGCCAACGCCTACATCGCCTATGACGCGGAGCTTTGACGATGCCCTACAAGAGCGCCAGATATCTCGACGAAACCCGAGCCACGATCCTCGCCGTGCGCGAAACCGGCGTGTGCGAATGCATCCCGGCCGATCCGGCCAATCGCGCCTTCCGCGAGCTGCGGGAGGCCGGCGTCGCCATCACCGCCCCGTCCGGCCCGTCGCTGGAGAATGTGAAAGAGAAGGCCACAGCGCGGGTCATCGCCTTCGCCGATGAGGTGGGCGCGCAGCTGACGGCCGGCTATCCACGGGCCGAAGTGCAAAGCTGGCCCGCCAAGGCGGCGGCGGCGAAGGCATGGCTGGCCGACACCACACGCGCCGCGCCCGCCATCATCGACGCGGAAGCGCGGGCCACCGGCAACACCCCGGAACAGGTGGCGCGGGCGGTGGTGGCGAAGGCCGCCTTCTTCGAGCGGGTGGCCGGGTTCATCTCCGGCCTGCGCCAGAAAACGGAAGCGGCCATCGAAGCGGCCACCGACGCGGCGGGTGTCGAGGCGGCCCTGCAAGCGGGCCTGGCCGAGGCGCAAGCCGAGATGCGGAAACTGAGGATCACGCCATGAGCAGCTTCACCGACCCGCTCATCGTGCGGGTGACGCAAATGGAAAAGCGCCCGTTCCGGCTGGAGCGGGCGTTTTCTTATGCCGTCGGCGACGAAAACGCGGCGCGCCGCGTGCGGGTGCCGGAAGGGTTCGAGACGGACTTCGCGTCGGTGCCGTTCGGCTTGCGCTGGCTGGTGCCGGTGGTGGGCCGCCACGGCAAGGCGGCGGTGCTGCATGACGCCATGTATCGCGGCCAGGCGCACCTGATGGGCGAGTGGCCGGGCTTCGACCGGCGCATGGCCGACGCCGTGTTCTTCGAGGCGATGGGCGTGCTGGGCGTGCGGCCATGGCGCAAGTGGCTGATCTGGCTGGCCGTCAGGGCTTTCGGCCGGGCGGCCTGGGGGCGGGCGTTTCATCGCCAAGGCTGGTGGCAAATGGAGGCGGGCGAATGACCCGGCGAATCAATCAGGCCGCGCTTGAGCTTATCAAGCAATTCGAGGGCTTCCGTTCACGCGCTTATCGGGACAGCGTGGGCGTGTGGACGATCGGCTATGGCCACACCAGCCGTGCCGGGCCGCCGGCGGTCAGGCCGGGCATGCGGATCACCCGCGAGGAGGGCGAACGCATCCTGCGGCGCGACGTGGAGAAGTTCGCCGCCGGGGTGGAGAAGGCGCTGGGCCGCCACGCGGCGCGGCTCAATGACAACCAGTTCGGGGCGCTGGTCAGCTTCGCCTACAACGTCGGGGTGGGGGCGCTGAAGCGGTCATCGGTGCTGAAGGCGGTGAAGGCCGGTCGTCTCGATGACGTGCCCGGCAAGCTGATGCTGTGGACAAGGGCGGGAGGGCGGCGCCTGAAAGGGCTGGTGCGCCGTCGCAAGGCGGAGGGGGAGCTGTTCATGACGCCGGTCAAGGCACCCCCCCGCACCCGCCCGAAGCCCACACAGCCGCCCGTCCGGCCACCGGCGAGGCCCGCTGGCACCAAGCCCTCCGTCAACCCGCTGGCGGCGCTCCTGCGCGCCCTGCTGGCCATTCTGAAGGGAGTGTTCAAGCGATGAAAGGCTGGCGCACGCTCATGTTTTCGCTGCTGGTGGCCACCGTCGGCGTCGCGCAAGCGACCAATTGGGCCGA
>DRPD01000042.1 GCA_011374735.1 Thermopetrobacter sp. | reverse complement strand
TGCGCTTTCGCGGGCATGACGCATACGCGATGTGCCATCCCGTTTCACTGGCTGCCGGGTGACGGTTGGCGGAGGGCGGAAAAAACGGGGGAGAGATACGCATGAACCGGCGCATCGCGCATATCGTCGCCGTCATCGCGCTGGGGCTGGTGGGGCTGTTCGGGCCGTGGCTGCTGCCCGATTACCTGGCCCAGTTCTCCAAGCTGTGGCTGTTCATCGTGCTGGCGCTGAGCTGGGATCTGCTGGGCGGGCAGACCGGCTACAACTCGTTCGGCAACGTGGTGTTCTTCGGCGTCGGCATGTATGCCTCGGCGGTGGTGCAGGTGGGGCTGTTCTATCCGGTGGCGGAATACACCGCGGCGAAGGGCGGCGGCACGGCCTTCGTGTTCTCCACCGATCAGTTCCTCACCGGGCTGGCGCTGGGCTTGCCGTTCGGCGGCGTGCTGGCGGCGCTGCTGGCGTTGTTGCTGGGCGCGGCGATGCTGGGCATGCGCGGGCACTATTTCGCCATCGCCACCCTGGGGCTGGCGGTGGCGGCCGGCGAACTGGCGGGCGGCTGGAACTTCATCGGCGCCGGCTCCGGCATGGTGACGCCGACGCCGAAGGGCGCGGGGCTCGATACCACGGTGCTGTTCTATTATCTCAGCTACGGGCTGGCGATGATCACCTTCGTGTTCTTCAACTGGCTGTATTCGACCCGCTTCCGGCTCGCCATCAACGCCATTCGCGACGATGAGGACAAGGCGGAGGCGATGGGCCACTTCACCACCCGCAATAAGACCATCGCGTGGATGATCGGCGCCTTCTTTCTCGGCGTGGCCGGGGGCATCTTCGGCAATATCGTCAATTTCATCGACCCCATCGACGTCGCCTTCTCCGGCGCCGAGGTGGGGGTGTGGATGATCCTGATGGCCATTCTGGGCGGCAAGGGCACGCTGTGGGGGCCGGTGATCGGGGCCGGCGTGTTCTTCATCACCAAGGAGCTGTTCTGGACCTATCTGCTGGGCTGGCAGCGGGTGGCGCTGGGGGCCTTGATCGTCGTCATCGTGGTGTTCTTCCCGCAGGGCATCGTCGGCTGGCTGAAGGAGCGCTGGCCGGGGCGGTTCGCGGCCGGGCACGAGGAGCTGGAAGCGGCGGAAACGAGGGCGGCGGGATGAGCGAAGCGCGACCGATCCTCAAGGTGGAGAACGTGACCAAGACGTTCGGCGGCGTCGTCGCCAACCGCGACATCAGCATGGAGGTGCGCGAAGGCCAGATCGTCGGCCTGATCGGGCCCAACGGATCGGGCAAGACGACGCTGTTCAACTCCATCGTCGGCTATCATCCGATCGACGCCGGGGAGGTGTGGTTCAAGGGCCGCCCCCTGTCCAGGCTGCGGGTGGGGGCGATCGCCCGCATGGGGCTGTTGCGCACCTTCCAGCAGACCCGCATCTACGGCAAGATGACGGCGTTGGAGAACATGCTGATCTCGCTGCCGCAGCGCGCGCGCGGGGTGTTCGACCTGCTCAGGCCGCGCGGCGTGGAGGGCATGGAGCGGGCCAACGAGCTGCTTCAGTTCGTCGGGTTGCATTCCAAGCGCCATCACGTGGCCGGCGATCTGTCATTCGGTCAGCAGAAGCTGCTGGAGTTCGCCATGGCGCTGATGAACGAGCCGGACATGCTGCTGCTGGACGAGCCCACGGCGGGTATCAACCCGACCTTGATCAACGGCCTGATCGACCGCCTGAAGCGGGCCAACGAGGAAATGGGCATCACGCTGCTGGTCATCGAGCACAACATGCGGGTGATCATGAATCTGGCCGAACACATCTATTGCCTGGCCCACGGCGAGATGCTGGCCGACGGCCCGCCGGACGCGATCCGCAACGATCAGCGGGTCATCGACGCCTATCTGGGAGCGCACTGACGATGGCCAGGAAACCCCGAATCTCCGGCTATGGCGAGGGCGGCGCCGACGTGGTGATGTCGGTGGACGCGGTGGCCGAGGAGGCGGCGAGGATCGCCGCCGACGCGCCGGCGCCAGAGGAGCTGGTGGCGCTGGCCGGTGGCGAGCCGTTCCTGTCGGTGGAGGGCCTGAAGGCCGGATACGGGCGCATGGAAATCCTGCACGGGGTCGATCTGCACGTGGGCAAGCGGCAGTCGCTGTGCCTGATCGGGCCCAACGGGGCGGGCAAATCGACGGTGCTGCATTCCATCTTCGGCTTCACCAACATCTTCTCCGGCCGCATCCGTATCGATGGCCGGGAGGTGACGGCGCAGAAGCCCAACGAGAAGCTCAAGGACGCCGGCATCGCCTATATCCTGCAGGACAATTCGGTGTTCCCCGACATGACGGTGGAAGAGAACCTGTGGATGGGCGGCTTCCTGAAAGACCGGCCCGACGCGGCGAAGCAGGCGGCGGAGGAGGTGTTCGCCAAGTATCCGCGCCTGGCGGCCCGGCGTTCGCAGCCGGCGCGGGTGCTGTCGGGCGGCGAACGGCGG
>DRPD01000041.1 GCA_011374735.1 Thermopetrobacter sp. | reverse complement strand
GATTTATTGAGACCAGACCCTAAAGCTGACCGGTAAAACCACCCCGCGCCCCACCCAAGCCCTTGTTTGTCATCATTTGGGGGTTGGGTGGGGGCTAAGGCGTGGTGGGTGGTGCTTGATGCATATCAGTCGGCCGAGTAGACCAGCCGCAGATGGGCGCCGCGCGGCGCCGCGACCGGCTCTTCCGCCCGTGGCGCGGCGATCTGCCGGAACGTCTCCAGCAGCTCCTCATGGGCCTTGCGCGCCTGCTTGAGGGAAAACATCAACACGCCGCCGACGGCCAGCGTGGCGACGATGGACAGAACGATGAAAACCAGCATGGTCACGATACTCGTTACTTGCTCACACACGATCTCACTGCCGCCGCATGCTGCCAGAGAATGATTAACGGCTCCTCAAGAAGCCGCCGCACAAAACGGCCCGCGCCCGATACCCCAACGCACAGAATGAGTTATTCGTATCACCTAATGTAGAATATCAGGATACGTATTGATTTTCCGCCGCGCCGCGCCCATATTGGCGGCGGGACAATCTCGCGAAAGGGACGCCCATGACCCCCATCCCCCCCTCCGCCATGCCGCGCGACCTGGCCGCCGCCATCGGCGAGCTGCGCCGGGAAAAGAACGCGGTCATCCTGGCCCACTACTATCAGGACGCCGAGATTCAGGACATCGCCGATTTCGTCGGCGATTCGCTGGATCTGTCGCGCAAGGCGGCGGCGACGGACGCCGGCATGATCGTCTTCTGCGGCGTGCGCTTCATGGCCGAGGTGGCGAAAATCCTCTCGCCGGACAAGAAGGTGGTGCTGCCGGACATGGAGGCCGGCTGCTCGCTTGAGGAATCCATCTCCGCCGACGATCTTAGGAAGTTCAAGGCCGAGCACCCCGATCACGTGGTGGTCACCTACATCAACTCCTCCATCGAGGTGAAGGCGCTGTCCGATTACGTGGTCACGTCGTCGTCGGCCATCGACACCATCAACGCCATTCCGGCGGACCAGCCCATCCTGTTCGTGCCCGACCGGCATCTGGGCGCCTGGCTGGAAAAGGTGACCGGGCGCAAGATGACCCTGTGGCCCGGCAGCTGCATCGTCCATGACAAGTTCTCCGCTAAGGAGGTCAAGGAGCTGAAGGCCCAATACCCCGGCGCCAAGGTGGCGGTGCACCCGGAAAGCCCCGATTCGGTGCTGGCCCTGGCCGATCACGTGGGCTCCACCAGTTCGATCATCGACTACGCCGTCAACACCGACGCGACGCATTTCATCATCGGCACCGAAACCAACATCATCCACCAGATGCAAAAGGCGGCGCCGCAGAAGCACTTCATCCCCATGTCGTCGCAGGAGGGCTGCAAGTGCGCCATGTGCCCGTTCATGGCGCTGAACACCATGGAAAAGCTCTATCTGGCATTGAAGAACGAGACGCCGGAGATCACCGTCGCCGACGATTTGCGCGAACGGGCGCTGACCCCGTTGCGGCGCATGCTGGACATCTCCGCCGCCGCGGCGAAGGCCCGCGAAAAGAATGCCGCCTGAGCTGAAGGCGGCCGACATCCTGGCCGCGGAGCGCATCATCGGCGAAGCCCTGGCCGAGGATCTGGGCGGCGACGGCGACATCACCTCCGCCGCCGTCATCCCCGAAGACGCGCGCTTCGCGGGTGTCATGCGGGCCCGTGAAGAGCTGGTGCTGGCCGGCCTGCCGCTGGCCGCCCTGGTGTTCGACCGCCTGTCGGAGGAAATCGCCTTCACCCCCCTGGCCGACGACGGTGACGAGGTGGTGGCCGGTGCCGAACTGGCCCGCATCGACGGCCCGGCCGGCGCCTTGCTGTCCGCCGAACGGGTGGCCCTCAACCTGCTGCAGCGGTTGAGCGGCATCGCCACCCTCACCCGGCGTTACGTGCGGGCCATCGAAGGCACCGGCGCCACCTTGCTCGACACCCGCAAGACGACGCCCGGCTGGCGGCGGCTGGAGAAAT
>DRPD01000040.1 GCA_011374735.1 Thermopetrobacter sp. | reverse complement strand
GGAGCGACGATCATGGCGGTCAGCACCCCGATTTGCGATTTCGGCCGGAAAGCGCCGGACTTCACCCTGCCCGGCGTGGACGGCAAGACCTACAGCCTGGCCGACATCAGGGGCGAGAAGGGCACGCTGGTGGTGTTCATCTGCAACCACTGCCCCTATGTGAAGGCGATCATCGACCGCCTGGTGCGCGACGCGAAGGCGCTGCAGGAAGCGGGCATCGGCGTCGTCGCCATCTCGTCCAACGACGTGGAAAACTATCCCGAAGACAGCTTCGACAACATGAAGGCGTTCGCCGAACGACACGGCTTCACCTTCCCCTATCTGTATGACGAAACGCAGGAGGTGGCGAAGGCCTACGGCGCGGTGTGCACGCCGGATTTCTTCGGCTTCAACACCGCCGACGAACTGCAATACCGCGGCCGGCTGGACAGCTCCGGCAAGCAGCCCGCCGCGCCGGACGCGCGCCGCGAACTTTACGAGGCCATGGTTCAGGTGGCCGAAACCGGCCGCGGGCCGGAAGAGCAGACGCCCTCCATGGGCTGCTCCATCAAGTGGAAGCCGGGCAACGAACCGATGGCGGCGGCGTGACAGTCGGCAGTTTTCAGTTGACAGTGGCCGGAAGGCGGGCATCCTCCTTCCTGTTGACTTGTGGTGGCGCGCGGTTTGCGCCTATGCTAAGCCGCAATAACAAACGCCTTCGGGAAGGGAGGACGCCCGCATGACCACGCTCATCATTCTCGGCATCATCGCCGCCGCCGTCCTGTTCGGCATCACCATCTACAACAAGCTGGTGAAATCCCGCCAGATGGTGCAGGAGGGCTGGTCGGGCATCGACGTGCAGCTGAAAAAGCGCGCCAACCTGATCCCCAATCTGGTCGCCGCCGTGAAGGGCTACATGAAGCACGAGAAGGGGCTGTTGGAGAAAATCACCGAACTGCGCGCCAGGGCGGCCGGCATGACCGACGCCGATCCGGCGGCGCGCCAGCAGGTGGAGCAGGAAATCTCCTCCGTGCTGGGCAAGATCTTCGTGGCGGTGGAGAACTATCCCGACCTGAAGGCCAATCAGAACGTGCTCGACCTGCAACAGCAGCTGGCGCAGATCGAAAACGACATCCAAATGGCGCGGCGCTACTACAACGGCGCGGTGCGCGACAACAACGTGCTGGTGGAATCCTTCCCCTCCAACCTGATCGCCAACTATTTCCGCTTCGAGAAGGCGGAATACTTCGAGTTGGAAAACGCCGCCGACCGGCAGGTGCCACAGGTCAACCTCGGATGAGCACCGCCATGCGCGCCCTGCTGACGGCCATCGCGCTGCTGCTGGCGGCGGCCCTGCCGGCATGGGCGGCGGAGGAAATTCTCGACTTCGACGTCACCGTCGAGGTGCGCCCGGACGCGGCGCTGATCGTCACCGAACGCATCACCGTCAGGGCCGAAGGGCGGCAGATCAAACGCGGCATCTATCGCGACTTTCCCCTCACCTTCCGCCGCGCCGACGGCACCACCGGCCGAGTCGGCTTCGAGGTGCTGCGAGTGCTGCGCGACGGCAAGCCGGAAAACTGGTTCGTAAAAAACCTCTCGCGCTTCAGGCGCATCTACTTCGGCCGCAAGACCGTCTTTCTCAAGCCCGGCGTCCATACCTATGCCCTCACCTATCGCACCACCCGCCAGATCCGCTACTTCAAGGACTACGACGAACTCTACTGGAACGTCACCGGCAATTTCTGGGCCTTCCCCATCCTGAAGGCGCGCGTCACCGTCAAGCTGCCGAACCAGGCGCCGATCCGGCAGGCCGCCGTCTATACCGGCCGGCATGGCGAAGCCGGCCAACAGGCGCGCATCACCACCCGCCAGCCGGGGCTTTTTGTGGCCGAAACCACCGCCCCCCTGCCGCCCAGGCACGGCTTCACCATCGCCATCGCCTTCCCCAAGGGCGTGGTCGCCGCGCCGCCATGGTGGCAGCGGCTGCTCGACCGGCTCGGCCTGTGGTGGCTGTTCGGCGGCGTCGGGCTGCTCGGCGCCTACTTCCTGTGGGCCTGGAACAAGGTGGGGCGCGACCCGGCCCCCGGCGCCATCTATCCGCGCTGGGAGCCGCCCGCCGGGCTGTCGCCGGCCGGCGTGGCCTGGCTGACGGGGCAGAACACGGTGATGGGCGGCGACAAATACCGCCAGTTGAGCGCCGCCATCCTGTCACTGGCCGTCAAGGGCCTGATCCGCATCGACAAGAGTGACGGCGACCACACCAGGCTGGTGCGGCTCAAGAAGGTCGATGCGGCGCGCCTGCCGCCGGTGGAGCGGGCCATCATGGTGGAGCTGGAAGACGATCCGTCCATCACCCTGAGCAAGAGCGACGGCAAGCGGCTGAAGGAGATGATGGACGATCTCGCTACCGTGCAAAAGTGGGAATACGAGGATTATCTGGTCAAGAAAAACCGCGCCTGGTTCTGGGTCGGGGTGGCGCTGGCGGTGGCGGTGGTGGCCGGCTTCTTCCTGTTCAGCGGCGGCATGATGTCCGAAAAGCTGCTGCTGGTGCCGTTCGCCGGCTTGTTCCTGTTCATGGCGACGATCATCGGCTGGAAAATCCGCCAGACCCGCGGCACCGGGCGTATCATTCTGATCGGGTTCCTGCTGCTGTGGGGCGGGCCGTTCGTGCTGGGCTTCGCCAGCAAGCTCCTCTCCATGTTCGATGCGCGCTTCATCCCGATCATGATGGCCCTGCTGGCGGTGCCGGCGCTGGTGATGCTGTTCCGCTACCTGCTGCCGCGGCCCACCGAGAAAGGCCGCCAGCTGCTCGATGAAGTCGAGGGCCTGAAGATGTTCATCGAAACGGCCGAAAAACACCGGCTGGAAAAGACCGCCGGCCCGGAAATGTCCGTCTCCCTGTTCGAGAAACTGCTGCCCTACGCCGTCGCCCTGGGGCTGGAGAAGAACTGGACGAAGGCCTTCCAGGCCTGGCTGGCCGCCGCCGCCGCGGCCGGCGTGGCGGCCTCCTACAATCCGCACTGGTATACGGGGCGATCCTTCAGTGCCGATGACATCACCGATCTCGGCTCCTCCCTCGTTCAGGGCATCAGCAGCGACATGGCCGCCGCCATGCCCGCCCCCGTCTCCTCCTCCGGCTCGTCCGGCGGCGGCTTCTCCGGCGGCGGCGGCGGTGGCGGCGGCGGCGGCGGCTGGTAGCCAACGGTCGTTGGATTCGACTTCCGCTGACCGGTGACCCGTGGGAGAGGACAGCGGTTTTCCAGCCTCCCCCTTCGCGCGGAGCAGGCTCGCAACCGACGTGCCGGCGCGTTCAGGTTGTGTTCATTTGCCGGCCCTAGAATGGCGTGCCGTCAACAGCCGTTGGCGCGACCGGTGAGCCCTTGCAAAACGAACGGAAGAGGTGATCGCTCATGCTTGGAGGATTTCGTGCGGCTACGGCCGGGGTGTTGCTGGCGGCGGGCCTGGTGTTCCAGCCCCTTGCGGCCATGGCGGAGGTGTTGCAGACGCAAATGGGCGTCAACGGCATGACCGAGGCCGACGTCGTCAAGGCGCAGGTGAGCGGCAACGTGCTCACCGTGGCGATCACCTTCCGCAATACCTCCGACAAGGCGGCACGCTTGCAAGGCGGGCCCGGCGAATTCTATTTCGTCGATGCGGCCGGCAAGAACAAATACCTGGTGCTGCGCGATTCCGCCAAGCGCTGGCTGGCCGGGCCGCTGACGGCCTATAACAACAGCCGCTTCGACGTCAGCATTCCGGCCAAGGGGCGGGCGCTGATCTGGCTGAAGTTCCCGGCCCCGCCGGCCGACTCGCCGACCATCAACCTGACCACGCCGTTCACCCTGCCGTTCGACAATCTGAAGGTGCGGCGATGATCCGCCCCCTGGCGCCCGCCGTGGCGCTGGCGGCGCTCGCCCTCGCATCGCCGGCCCTGGCGGCGGGGGAAGTGGCGACGATCTTGCCCCTCACCCGGCAGGCGCTGCCCATCACGGCGCAGATGTTGCCGATCGAGCGCGCCGTCAAGCCCCTGAAGGCCAAAACCGACGCCGTGGCCAGGGCCATGCAGGCGCTGAAGGCACAGCGCACGCGGCAGGGCGAGTTGAAGCTCAACATCTCCGCCGACGTGCTGTTCGCCTTCGACCGGGCCGACATCCGCCCGCAAGCGGCGCACGCCCTGGCCCAGGTGGCGCTGCTGATCCGCGAGAAGCGGCCACGGCGGGTGCGCATCGAGGGGCACACGGACGCGAAGGGATCGGACGCCTACAACATGCGGCTGTCGCTTCGCCGGGCGAAGGCGGTGCGCACGTGGCTGGCCGGGAAAGAAGGCATTCCGTTGAAACTGATGACGGTGAAAGGCTTCGGCGAGCGCAAGCCGGTGGCGCCCAACACCAGGGCGGACGGCAGCGACGATCCGGATGGGCGGCGGCTGAACCGGCGGGTGGAAATCTTCCTGCGCTGAAGCGCCGGGGGGGGCGCGTCAGTCCTTCTCGATGCGGTATTTCTCGTGGCAGCCCTTGCAGG
>DRPD01000039.1 GCA_011374735.1 Thermopetrobacter sp. | reverse complement strand
CCCACGGCGGCGTCAATGGTGCTCAAGTTCTCTTCCTCCAGCTTTTCCACCAGATGCCGCAGGATGTCCGCGATCAGCCGCGGGCCGCGATAGACGAAGCCGGTATAGACCTGCACGAGAGCGGCCCCGGCGGTGATCTTGGCCCAGGCGTCCGCGCCGCTCATGACGCCACCGGCGCCGATCAGCGTCAGGCGGCCGGCCGCCAGCCGATGGGCCGCGGCCAGCAGGCGGGTGGAGGGCGCGAACAGCGGCCGGCCGGACAGGCCGCCGGTTTCCCGCGCATGGGGTGAGCGCAGCGTGGGCGGGCGGGTGATGGTGGTGTTGGATACGATCAGCCCGGCGGCACCGCCTTCGACGCCCGTCTCGATGATGGCGGCCAACTGTTCATCGTCGATGTCCGGCGCGATCTTGACCACCACCGGCGGACGGCGGGGCGCGCGGCTCAGCACCTCGCCCACCGCGTCCAGCAACCGGGCCAGTTCTTTCGGCCCCTGCAAATCGCGCAGGCCCGGCGTGTTGGGCGAGGAGATGTTGATGGCGAGATAGCTGGCCACCTCCGCGAAGCGCGCCGCGCCCGCCGCGTAATCGGCGATGCGATCATCCGAATCCTTGTTGGCGCCGATGTTGACGCCGATGAGGCCCGTCCCGCCCCTGTCACGGTAGCGGGCCAGCCGCCGATACGCCGCTTCGTGGCCGCAGTTGTTGAAGCCCATGCGGTTGATGATCGCCCCGTCCTCGCGCAGGCGGAACAGGCGCGGGCGCGGATTGCCGGGCTGCGGGCGCGGGGTGAGCGTGCCCACCTCCACGAAGCCGAAGCCCAGCCGCAGCAATCCTTCGAAGGCTTCCGCGTTCTTGTCGAAGCCGGCCGCCAGGCCCAGCGGATTGGCCCATTCCAGCCCCAAGAGGCGCCGACGCAGCCGTGGATCATCCACCCGCGCCACCGGCAGCGGCGGGTTGCAGGCCAGCGCCTTCACGGCCAGCGCATGGGCCGTCTCCGGCTCCAGCAAACGGCCCAGCAACAGGGTGGCGAGATCGGTCAGCGGCATGGGCGGTGGTTTCCGCAGGTCACGGTTCGTCGTTCGTGCATAGCGCGCCGCTTCGCACCCGCCAAGGGCGGGCCCTTAAACGAATGGTCATTCTTGCTCCCTAATGTGGCTTGTCATGACGAAAAGAGAACAAACGGAACGCCCCATGACGGCGCGCAAATCCTGGCGGCAGCGGCTGTTCGGGCTGTCGCTGATCGGCGTCATCGTCTCGGTGGCGCTGGCGTTGCTGCTGATCTATCACGCGGCGATTCTGGGGCCGGGCTTGCGCGAGCTGGCGCTGCTGGCCGGGGCGGGGCTGATTGGCTACGCGCTGCTGGCCATGTGGGCGGCCAGGCGCATGGACAGGCGGCGCATCGCGGAGTTGAACGGCCTGCTTAACGACCTGCGCCGGGCCCGGCGCGCGGCGGAAGAGGCCTTGCAGGCCAGGACGTTCCTGAGCGCCGCCATCACCCATGAGCTGCGCACGCCGGTGAGCGGCGTGGTGGGCATGGCCGGGCTGCTGCGCGATACCGATCTGACGCCGGAGCAGGAAAGCTACGTGACGGCGATCGAGACCTCGGGGCGGGCGCTGCTGTCGATGGTCGATGAGCTGCTGGACACCGCGCAGGCGGACGACAATGACTTTTCCATCAGGCCGGCGGCCTTCGAGGTGGCGCGGCTGGTGGAGGACGTGTGCGAGCTGATGGCCCCCAGGGCGCACGCGAAGGACATCGATCTGGCCTCTTTCATCTCGCCGGACATTCCGGCGCGGGTGGAAGGGGACGCGGCGCGCATCCGGCAGGTGCTGCTCAATCTCGTCGGCAACGCCATCCGTTTCACCGACGACGGCGGGGTGCTGGTGCGGGCGGAGGCGGCGGAAGACGGCGTCGCCTTCGGCATCATCGACAGCGGCCCGGGCATCGCGCAGGAAGAACAGGCGGCCATTTTCGAACCACATGCGCAGACCGCGCATGGCCGGGCACGCGGCGGCAGCGGGCTGGGGCTGGCCATCTCCAAGCGGCTGGTGGCGCGCATGGGCGGCGTGCTTCGGGTGGACAGCCGGCCGGGCGAGGGAGCGCGCTTTCACTTCACCTTGCCATTGCCGGCGGCGGGCGACGGCGGGCCGGCCGCGCCGGGCGAGCGATGCGACGGGGCGCGCATCCTGCTGGCGGTGGAACCCGGGGTGCGGCGCACGGCGCTGGCCGATTACGTGGCCGCTTATCAGGGCACGCCGGTGATCCTGCGCGATGAAGCGGCCCTGAAGGCGGCGCTGGGCGACGCGGCGGCCTCCCGGATCATCTGCGACGCCCGCCATGCCGATCTGTTGCGCCGCGAACTGGCCCGGAACCCGCAAACGCTGCGCCGGGTGTGGCTGCTGCTGAAGCCGGAAGAGCGCCGCGCCCTGCGCGATCTCGTGGAAGAAGAGGCGCTGGGCGGCTTCCTGCTGATGCCGCTGCGCCGCGCCACGTTCGTGGCGCAGGTGGTGGAGCAGGACGTGGAAGGCCGCATCGCGCGCGCCGCGACGCGCCTGCGCCGCCTGGTCGCCGATGACGCCCCCTCCCCGCCCGACGGCGGGCCGGTGCTGCTGGCGGAGGACGACCCGGTGAACGCGCTGCTGGCCACCCGGCGGCTTCAGCAGGCGGGCTTCGCGCCGCTGCACGTGAGCGATGGCGCGGCGGCGGTGGCGCACATGGAAAAGCTGCTGCAAGCCAATGACGTGGAGGCCCTGCCGCGCTTCATCATCCTCGACGTGCACATGCCGGGCATGGACGGGCCGGCGGCGGCGCAACGGATCCGGCAGCTGGAGCGGGCCCACCATCTGGCGCGGCGGCCCATCCTGGCGCTGACCGCCAGCGGCGGTGACGACAGCCGGGCGCGCTGCCTGGCGGCCGGCATGGACGGCGTGTTGCGCAAGCCGTTCGACGCCGACGGCGTGCGCGAGATGCTGCGGGATATCGAGATGGCTGGACGCGCCGGCGCACCGATGTGACGCCCGCCGCCCCTTGCAATTCTCCGTGCGGCGACCTAGCTGTTGCTGCATCCGTTCAACATCCAATTTCGCATGGGAGAACCCCGCCATGCCCGCACGTCACGAGAAGGTCATCATCATCGGGGCCGGCCCGGCCGGCTACACCGCCGCCATCTACGCCGCGCGCGCCATGCTCAAGCCCGTGGTCATCACCGGCATCCAGCCCGGCGGCCAGCTGACCATCACCACCGATGTGGAGAACTATCCCGGCTTCGCCGAGGTGGTGCAGGGGCCGGAGCTGATGGAGGAGATGCGCAAGCAGGCCGAAAACGTCGGCGCGGAGATGGTCGCCGACACCATCGTCGAGGTGGATCTGAAGAACCGCCCGTTCACGCTCAGGGGCGACAGCGGGCAGATCTATACCTGCGATGCGCTGATCGTCGCCACCGGCGCGCAGGCGCAGTGGCTGGGGCTGCCGTCGGAGGAGAAGTTCAAGGGCTTCGGCGTCTCCGCCTGCGCCACCTGCGACGGTTTCTTCTATCGCGACAAGAAGGTGATCGTGGTGGGCGGCGGCAACACGGCGGTGGAGGAGGCGATCTTCCTCACCAACTTCGCGCGCGAGGTGGTGCTGGTGCACCGCCGCGACGAGCTGCGCGCCGAAAAGGTGTTGCAGCAGCGGCTGTTCGACAACGACAAGATCACCGTGATGTGGGACACGGTGCTGGAAGAGGTGCTGGGCGAGGAGCAGCCGCTGTCGGTGACCGGCGTGAAGCTGAAGAACGTCAAAAGCGGCGAGATCACCGAAATGGCGGTGGACGGGGTGTTCATCGCCATCGGCCACAAGCCCTCAACGGAGATGTTCGAGGGCCAGCTTGAGATGAAGCGCGGCGGCTATATCGCGGTGGATTGCTGGTCGACGAAAACCTCCGTGTCCGGCGTGTTCGCGGCCGGCGATGTGGCCGACGATCAATACCGGCAGGCGGTGACGGCGGCCGGCATGGGCTGCATGGCGGCGCTGGAGGCGGAGCGCTTCCTGACCGAACAGGAGGCGGCGGCGAAGGAAGCGGCAGGTTGATTCAGGGGGGCTGATGACGAAACGCACGGTGCTGGGCTTCATCGGCGGATCGGGGCTTTACGACATCGCGCTCGATGACGCCCGATGGGTGAAGGTGGAAAGCCCCTTCGGCACGCCGTCCGACGAGGTGCTGGTGGGCCAGAAGGACGGGCTGAAGGTGGCCTTCCTGCCGCGTCATGGGCGCGGCCACCGATTGTCGCCCTCCGACATCGACTACCGGGCCAACATCGACGCCCTGAAGCGCCTCGGCGTCACCGATCTGGTGTCGCTCTCCGCCTGCGGCTCGTTCCGCGAAGAGCTGTCGCCCGGCACCTTCGTGCTGGTGGATCAGTTCATCGACCGCACCTTCGCGCGCCCCAAGAGCTTCTTCGGCAGAGGCTGCGTGGCCCACGTGTCGATGGCGCGGCCCGTCTCGCCCACCCTGCAACGGCGGGTGGCGGCGGCCTGCGAAGCGGTGGGGATCGCCCATCACGTGGGCGGCACCTATCTGGCCATGGAAGGCCCTCAGTTCTCCACCTTGGCGGAATCGCACCTCTATCGCGCCTGGGGCTGCGACGTGATCGGCATGACCAACATGCCGGAAGCGAAGCTGGCCCGCGAAGCGGAGATCAAATACGTCAGCGTGGCCATGGTCACCGATTACGACAGCTGGCACGAAGAGCACGGCGAGGTGGACATCAGCGCCATTCTGGAGGTGATGAAGGCCAACACCGAGGCGGCGAAACGGCTGGTGGCGCGGCTGATCGAGGACATGCCGCGCGCCTTTGAACCGTGCGAGACGGGTTCCGACACGGCGCTGGAACATGCCATCATCACCGCACCGGAGAAGCGCGATCCGGCGCTGCTGGCCAAGCTCGACGCGGTGGCCGGCCGGGTGTTGAAGCGGGCATGAAGGCGCACCGGCCGCTGCTGGAGTTGCGCGACGCCGGGGTGCGGCGCGGCGATCACTGGCTGATCCGCCACATCGACATCACGGTGCGTTCCGGCGAGATCGTCACCCTGATCGGCCCCAACGGCGGCGGCAAGACCACCACCTTGCGCGCCGCGTTGGGCATCATCGCGCTCAACGAGGGCCGGGTGTGGCGCCAGCCCGGCCTGCGGGTGGGTTACGTGCCGCAGCGGCTGGCCATCGATCCGGCGCTGCCGATGACGGTGCGGCGTTTCCTGCAACTTGGCGGCGCCCCGGCGGCGGCGATAGGCGACGAGCTGGCGCGCGCCGGGGTGGCCGATTGCATCGACAGGCCGATGCGCGCCCTCTCCGGTGGCGAATTGCAGCGGGTGCTGATCGCCCGCGCCCTGCTCAACCGCCCCGACCTGCTGGTGCTGGACGAGCCGGTGCAGGGGGTGGACTTCGCCGGCGAGGCGGACATGTATGCGCTGATCCGGGCCATTCGCGAGGAGACGGGGTGCGGCGTGCTGATGGCGTCGCACGATCTGCATTTCGTCATGCAGGGCACCGACGAGGTGGTGTGCGTCAATGGCCACGTGTGCTGTCAGGGCACGCCGCAGGCAGTGCGCGCCGATCCGGCATACGCCGCCCTGTTCGGCCCGGCGGCGGTGACGGCGGTGGCGCCCTACGTGCATCACCATGACCACGTGCACGGGGTGGACGGCCAGATCGAACCGGCGCAACGGGAGGGCGGCGATGCATGAGAGCTGGCCGATGCTGGCGGCGGCGGTTTCCATCGCCCTGATGAACGGGCCGCTGGGGGCGCTGGCGGTGTGGCGGCGCATGGCTTTCTTCGGCGACGCGCTGGCCCATGCGGCGCTGCTGGGCGTGGCGCTGGCGCTGGCCGTGGAGGCGCCGCTGATGGCCGGGGTGCTGATCATCGCCGGGCTGGTGGCGCTGGGCTTGAGTGTGCTGTCCTCGCCGCTTCTACCCAACGACACGCTGCTGGGCGTGCTGGCCCACGGGGCGCTGGGTTTCGGCCTGATCGCCGCCGCCCTGCTGCTGCCCGGCAGCATGGAACTGGAGCACCTCCTGCTGGGCGACATCACCGCCATCACGCCTTTGCAGGCGGGGGTCATCGTCGTCGGCTCCGGGCTGGTGCTGGCGGGGCTGGCCGTCATCTGGCGGCCGCTGCTGGCGGTGACGGTATCGGAAGAGATCGCCATCGCGGAAGGCCGGCGGCCGAAAATCTGGCAGTTGGCCCACACCCTGCTGCTGGCGGTGGCGCTGGCGCTGGCCATTCGCCTCACCGGCGTGTTGCTGTTCACCTCGTTGCTGATCATCCCGGCGGCGACGGCCAGGCTCCTGGCCCGCTCGCCGGAGCAGATGGCCGCGCATGCGGCGGGGCTGGCGCTTCTCTCGGCGCTGGCCGGCTTCGCCGCTTCGCGCGTCTGGCCGCTGCCGCCGGCGCCGGCCATGGTGGCGGCGGCGTTCGTGCTGTTCGCGCTTTTTCATCTGCCGGTTTGGCGGCGCGGCTGATCGGGCGCATATTCCCCGGCAGGAGACAACGGCGTAGGGAACGGGCGCGATGCCCGGCAGCAAGCCCATGAACCCGGCTGCGAAACAGGACATCACGCTGGTCATCGCCGGCGGCGGCGGCGCCGGGGCGCTGACGGCCGGCGAGCTGCTGCTGAAGGCGGCGGCGCGGCGCGGCTATTTCGGGCTGATGACGCGCGCCGTGGGCCCGCAGATTCGCGGCGGCGAATCGGCGGCGCTGCTGCGCATTTCCCGCGCCCCGGTGGCGGCGCACCGCGACATGTTCGATGTGCTGTTCGCCATCGACTGGACGAACTACGCCCGCTTCACCGGCGAGATCGCGCTGGCGCCGGGCGCGCGGGTGTTCGCCGGGGCCGACGACATGCCGCAAGAGGTGGCCGCGGCGCGCCCGCTGCCGGAGCACTTCGACTTCAGGGCCCTGCTGGCCAGGGACGAGCGGCCCAACATGTTCACGCTGGGCTTTCTGGCGGCGCTGATCGGCATCGAGGCGGATATCGTCGCCGCGGTGATCGCGGAACGCTTCGCCCACCTGGGCCGGGAGGTGCGCGCGCGCAACATCCGGGCGGCGGCCACCGGCGCGGCGCAGGCGGCGCGGTTCGATCCCCTGCTCCGCCCGCCCGCTGCGCGCGCGCCGCAGGAGCGCTGGCTGATTTCGGGCAACCAGGCGGCGGCGCTGGGGGCGCTGGCGGCCGGGGTGCGCTTCGCCGCCGCCTATCCCATCACCCCGTCGTCCGATCTCACCGAATGGCTCGGGCCGCGCATCGAGGCGCTGGGCGGCCAGCTCGTTCAGGCGGAGGACGAGCTGGCCTCCATCAACATGCTGATCGGGGCCAGCTTCGGCGGCGTGCCGGCGCTGAGCGCCACCTCCGGGCCGGGGCTGGCGCTGATGATGGAGGGCATCGGGCTGGCGGTGATGACGGAAACGCCGCTGGTGGTGATCGACGTGCAGCGGGCCGGGCCGTCCACCGGCATTCCGACGCGCTCCGAACAGACCGATCTGGAGATCGCCCTTTATGGCCTGCATGGCGAGGCGCCGCATCTGGTGCTGGCTCCGATGTCGGTGCCCGACTGCCTGTTCACCACCGCCTGGGCGGTGGAGCTGGCCGAACGCTTGCAGACGCCGGCCATCGTGCTCTCGGAGCAGCGTATCGGGCAGATGAACATGATCCTCGACGCCCCCGCCCTGCCCGACATGACGGCGCAGCGCAAGCTGGCGCAACCGGCGGGGGATGACCCCTGCCTGCGTTACGCGGCCACGGCGGATCATGTGGCGCCGATGGCCATTCCGGGCACGGCGGGCGGCATGCACACCCCGACCGGGCTGGAACACGATGCGCGCGGCCGGCCCAGCTCGCAACCGGCCGATCATCTGGCGCAGCTGCGGCGGCGGCAGGAGAAGCTCGCGGCCTTCGACTACGGCGATCACTGGGCGCACATGGAAGGCGAGGGGGCGATGGCCCTGATCGGCTGGGGCGGCGCGGCGGCGCCGGTGCTGGAGGCGGCCAGGCAATGCCGGGCGATGGGGGTTGAGGTGCGCACCATCATCCCGCGCCTGCTGGCCCCGGCGCAGCCGGACAGGATGGCGGCGGCGCTGGCCGGCGTGGAGCGGGTGCTGGTGGTGGAGAACAGCCATTCCGGGCAGTTCCTGCGCTATCTCAGGGCCCATTACGATCTGCCGGGCGAGGTGCGCAGCTTGCGCCATGCCGGGCCGGCCGGCATCGCGGCCGGCGAGGTGCGCGCGGCGATCGCCGACCTGCTGCACATCGACGACCTGAAACAACCGGAGGCGGTATCATGACGGAGATCATCAAGCCGGCCGATTACAAGAGCGACCTGAAGCCGGTGTGGTGCCCCGGCTGCGGCGACTTCGGGGTGCTGGCCGCCGTCACCCGCGCCTTCGCGGCGCTGGAACTGGAAAAGCACCAGACGGCGGTGATCTCCGGCATCGGCTGCTCGTCGCGCCTGCCGGCCTATCTGGACACCTACGGCTATCATGGCGTGCATGGCCGGGCGCTGCCGGTGGCGACGGGGCTGAAACTGGCCCGGCCCGATCTGACGGTGGTGGTGACCGGCGGCGATGGCGACATGTATTCCATCGGCGCCGGGCATTTCATCCACGCCTGCCGGCGCGACGTGAACATGACGCTGCTGGTGATGGATAACCGGGTCTATGGCATGACCAAGGGCCAGCCGTCGCCGACCACGGGGCCGGAGGTGACGCATCCGATGAGCACGGCGGACGTGCGCGCGCGGCCGTTCAACGCCCTGGCCACGGCGCTGGTGGCCGGGGCCGGATTCGTGGCGCGCGGCTTTTCCGGCGACCCGGACGGGCTGGCGCGGATCATCACGGAAGCGATCCGCCATCCCGGTTTCGCGGTGGTGGAAATCTTAAGCCCGTGCGTGGTCTATCGCCCGGAACAAAAGCAATGGAAGCATCAGGTGCGCCGCGACGCGCTCATCCCCGCCGCCGATCTGAACGCGGCGCTGGAGCTGGCCATGAACGGTGACGAGATGGCCACCGGCATCCTGTGGCGGGAGAAGCGCGAACGGCAAGCGCCGACGCCGCCTACCGCGCGGACGGACGTGGCGGCGATCGCCGAAGCGTTCCGCGTCTGACTATTCGTCCAGCAGGTAGTCGATGCTGATGCGCCCGCCGGCGACGGGGCGGAAGCGCTGGTCGGCGAAGCGCACGTGATCGGGATGATCGCGGAAGCTGTCGATCACTTCCGGCTGCACGAAGCGGGCCAGCCAGCAGCGGCGGTATCGGGCGTCCTCCTGCACCGCCTTGCCGGACATCACGTAGCGCACGCCGGGAATGGCGGCCAGCACGCGGCGGCCTTCCGCGGCCATGGCATCGGCCTCTTCTTCGCTGATGCCCTGCGCGTTGTAAATGATGACATGCTCCACCTCGCGCCACGGGCGGGCGGCGGCCAGCACCTCTTGCGCCTTGCCGGCCGATCCCCACAGCTCGATGCAGCGCGCGCACTCCGCGGCGATGGCCTCGCGCACCCCGGCCACCTGCGCCGTATAGCCCTTCGCGCCCTTGTTCACGTTGGCGGCGATGGCGGCGGCGGCGGCGTCGGACAGGGCGGTGTAATAATTGATCTTGGTGACGCCGTTTTCGATCAGCCGGCGGAACTGCTCGCCGGACAGTCCGGTGCCACCGTGGATGACCAGCGGCATGTTCAACCGTTCGTTGATGGCGGCCAGGCGCTCGAAGTCCAGCTTCGGCTCGCCCTTCATGCGGCCGTGCACGGTGCCGATGGAGACGGCCAGGAAATCCACGCCCGTTGCGGCGACGAAGCGTTCGGCCTCTTCCGGCGTGGTGTAGGCGATCTCGCCGGGGTGGCGCTCGGCGTCCTCGCCCTCCACGCCGGGCACGTAGCCCAGCTCGCCCTCCACCGGCACGCCGCAGCCGTGGGCCATGTCCACCACTTCCTTCGTCAGGCGGACATTCTCCTCGAACGGGTGGGCGGAGGCGTCCACCATCACCCCGGTGCAGCCGAAACGGATGCCGCGCACCGCCGATTGCAGCGTGTGGCCGTGATCGAGATGAATGGCCACCGGCACGCTGGCGCGCTTCGCGGCGGCGACGGTGGCGGCCATGGCCAGTTCGAAGTCGAAATAGTCGAAGTGGGATTCGGCCAGTGACAGGATGACCGGGGCCCGCGTCTTCTCCGCGGCGCTCATGATGGCCTCCAGAAAGTCCAGCCCCACCAGATCAAAGGCGGCGACGGCATAGCCGTCGGCATGGGCGTGGGCGAGCATGTCCTTCATGTTGACCAGCGGCATCGGGCAGCACCTCTCCTCTTTTCAGGTCGTTGTCGTCGGTGGTGGTTGTGCCAAGTCGGGCGCGGACGGGCAAGTCACCCGCTGAAGCCTTTTTCGGCCAGCAGACGGGTCAGCCGCGCTTTCTGCGTGTCATTCAACGCGTGGGCCGGCAGCCACAGATGATGACGCGGGCCGAAGGAGAACAGCCAGCCGTCTTGCGCCGCCAGCACCTCGCGCACCTCAGGCCAGGGAAAGGTGGCGCTCCCGCCGTCATCGCTTTCAATGTGCACGGCGGCCGCGTCGATCCGCCAGCGCTGGCGCAGCGCCCGCTCATCGATCCCGGCGAACTGGCGGCGGGCCAGCCAGCGGGCGATGGGCCAGTCGAGCAGCCAGTGATACAGATTGAGCACGATCACCGCCATGAGGGTGAAGTGCATGCCAAACGACACGGCCAGCCACACCGCCAGCGGCAGGGCGGCGGCGATCAGCCAGCCGAACAGCACGTTGTGGGCCTTCGCGCGGTGGCGCGCGTAACGGGCGCGATGGGCGGCGATGAAGTCCTCTTCCGTCAGGGTGAAGCGAATATCGATCATGCCGTTGCGCCACCTGTGCCCATCTGGCGCCAGACCTCCTCGAAGGCGTTGGCCAGATCGTAGTCCTTCTGGGTCAGGGAGCCGGCGTCGTGGGTGGTGAGCCAGACCTCCACGCGGTTATAAACATTGAGCCATTCGGGATGATGGTCGGCCTTCTCGGCGAGAAAGGCGCAGCGGAGCATGAACGCCATGGCTTCCGGAAAGCCGGCGAACACGTAGCGGCGATACAGCTTGCCGTCGTCGATCGTCCAGTTGTCGGGGGTGATCCTGTCTTTCATGTTCCGCCTCCTCACCTCTTCACGCGCCCACCAATCCCGTCGGGCGCTGTTTCATGACCTTTTGAATGTCAATGGTGAAATCGCTACGCGACGGGCCTTTGGCCCGCCATTGACATTCAAAAGGTCATGAAAAGAATGGCAAAGAAGCGCCAATGGCGAAAGCTCGCCATTGGCGCTTCTCTGTGATTATAAAACACAACCGCCTCATTTCAGAAATTCGCGCACCAGCCGCACGGCGTCGGCCAGGCCGATGCGGGTGACCTCCACGCCTTCGGGAAAGGCGGTGTGAAAGCGCTGGCTAAGGCGCGGGTCGAGCATCACGAACACGCCGCGATCATCCGCCTTGCGGATCAGCCGCCCGAAGGCCTGGCGCAGCTTCAGGCGCACCATCATGTCGGTCCACACGGCGCCGCCGAAGGCGGCCTTGCGGGCCCGTTCCAGGATGGTCGGGCGCGGCCACGGCACGCGATCCATGACCATCAGCCTGAGCGCCCGGCCGGGCACGTCGATGCCGTCGCGCACCGCGTCGGTGCCCAACAGGCAGGCGTCCGTCTGGGCGCGGAAGATGTCGATCAGCGTGCCCACATCCATGGGGTCCACATGTTGCGCGTAAAGCGGCAGGCCGGCCTCGGCCAGCACCGGCAGCAGCCGTTCATGCACGGCGCGCAGGCGGGCAATGGCGGTGAACAGCCCCAGCGCGCCGCCGCCTGCGGCCAGGAACAGGGCGCGGAAGGCGGCGGCCACCTGCTCGGCGTCATCGCGGGCCACGTTGGTGATGACCAGCACCTTCGCGTTGCGGGCGTAATCGAACGGCGAGTCCAGCGACAGGCGCTTCACCGGCCACGGCAGGTGGGTGGCGCCGGTGCGGGTTTCGGCGCTGCGCCAGTCGTCGGGGGCGTCGGGCGGGCGGTCGCGCAAGGTGGCGGAGGTGATGATGACCGAATCGGCGGGCTTCAGCACGGTTGCGGCCAGCGGCGCGGTGGGATCGACCCAGTGGGCGTGCATGCCCACGTCGATCTCCGCGCCGTTGCGATAGTCGATGGAGAACCATTCGGCGAAGCGCGGATCGTCCGCGTCGTCCTCTTGCGCCGCCAGCAGGCGCTCCAGCATGCCGCGCCAGCCGCCGATCAGCAGCGCGCCGCGGCGGCGCAGGGAGCGGGCCAGGGCCTCGATGCGGTTGCGATCCTGATCGGAGAGCGTCTCGGCTTCCGCCGCCAGCCGCCGGTGCAGCGTGGCGGCCAGCCGGGTCATGGCCGTTTCCAGCTCATGCAGACGCGCGCCCAGCATTTCGGCGGCCGGCCCGTTCCCTTCCGCCAGCGGGTGGCAATCGGCTTCAAGTTCGCCCACGCCCTTGCGGCCACGGGCCCGGGCCAGCACCTGTTCGCGCACCCCCAACAAGAACGCTTCGGCGGGCCCGTGCGGCTCGCCATGGCGCAGGCGGCGCGGCCAGCCGGCGCCCGGCAGATGGCGGGCCGCTTCCTCCACCGCCGCCAGCAGCGCCGCGCCGTCTTCGGTGGCCTCGATCAGGTCGCTTAAACGTTCGCGCAACGAACGGCCGCGGCGGCGGCCGTCTTCGGGCCCGCGAATCCAGCGCCGCAGCTCGCGCATCTCCAGCGCCGTCAAGTGGCCGGAAAAGGCGGCGTCGGCGGCATCGAACAGATGGTGGCCCTCGTCGAACACCAGGCGGGCGAACTCCGCATCCTGCGCCTGACCCGGCCCGGTGTCGCCCAGCATCACCTCCATGGCGGCGCTGGTCATGACCACGGCGTGGTTGGCGATGACGATCTCGGCGCGGCGCGCCCGGGCGCGCGCCTTTTCGATGAAGCACTTGCGGAAATGGGGGCAGGCATTGTGGGTGCATTCGCCACGCCGGTCGGTGAGGCCCAGGGCCATGGGCGACAGCGGCGCGGCGGCGCGCTCGGGCAGCAGCAGGCCCATCAGCCAGGCCGGGAAGTCGCCGCCCACCATGTCGCCATCGGCGCTGGCCAGCGCCCAGCGGGCGATCAGGGCGGCCAGCACGGCGCCCTTGCCGCCGCCGGCGGAAAACGCGGCGAGGCGCTCCTGCGCGTTGAGCAGGCACAGATGGTTCTCGCGGCCCTTGCGCACCACCACGCGGCGGCGGTGCTCGGCCGCGTCGGGCCACAGGCGGCGGGTTTCGGCCAGCAGCTGGCGTTGCAGATTGCGGGTGTAGGTGGAAACCCACACCGGGCCGGCGTTCTGCTCCGCCCAGACGGCGGCCGGGGCCAGATAGCCCAGAGTCTTGCCCAGCCCGGTGCCGGCCTCGGCCAGCAGGATGGTGTTCTCGTGCCGCGACGGGCGCGGCGCGAAGGCGGCGGCGACGGCGGCGGCGTAGTGGTGTTGCTCAGGGCGCGGCTCCGCCGCCGCGCCCAGCGCCGCGCGCAGGCGGGCGCGGGCCGCCCCGGCCGTCACCGGCCGCTGGCCGGGCGGCGGCTGCGGGCCGGGCTCCTCCCATTCCGGCAGGCGCTCCCAAATCTCCAGCCCGCTGCGGGCGAAGCCTTGCGCGGCGTCGAAGCGGCGGCCGCTCTCCAACGCCGCCAACACCCGCTCGGCCCACGGCCAGCGGTTGCCCCTCAGAAAGTTGGCCAGCTCGTGGGCCTGTAGCGGGTGCGGACACTCCGAAGAGGCCAGCCGCGCCAGCAGGGCCTCGGCGATGCTGCCCAGGGCGGCCGGGTCGCCGTCGCCGGCGGCCAGACCGACGGCGGCAGCGATGCGGGCGGGCAGCGGCGGGGCCAGCGAGGCGGGCAGCGCGAAGGCGAACAGCTCGGCGACGTCGAAATGGGCCGGCCGGCGGGCTTGCTCGCTCAAGGCGCGGGCGCCGGGCGCGCTCAAGGCGAGGCGGGCGATCAGGTGTTCGGCATGGCACAGCAGATGCGGCCGCTCGGCCAGCCGGCGCAGGGCGTCGGCGGCGGACAGCTCCACCAGGCGGCCATCCTCTTCCAGCAGCCGCGCGCCAATGGCCAGCGCCACCATGGCCGGCGGGCGGGCCGGGGCCGGGGTGGGATCGGGTAATGGCCTAGGCTTTGTCATGACGGGCGCCAGCCTAGCCGCAGCGCCTGATGGCGGCAATGTGGATTTTCCGGCTCTCGCAAGTGGTGGAAGGGCCATGGCCCCAGAAAAAAGCCGCCCGGTCGGGGGGCCGGGCGGCTTCAGGTTGCGCTTTGTTCAAGCGCTTACGCCGGGAGGGGAGACCGGCGTAGTGGCCGTTGCCTGGGCCATCGGGGATAGAAGCGGGGGGCATTGGCCCGTGGGATGCGGCAACGGCTGCTGGATACAAGATAGGTCAGGCGGGGCGGCTTTTCAATGGGATTCTTGAGCCGCGGGCTCAACAATATCGTGAATAATTGTTAACCCGCACGTCGCCTTCAGCGTTTGCCGGAGGAGAAGTTCTGGCGCACCCGGCGGGTGGGGCCGCTGCCCGGCTTCTTGACCCTGAACAGCTTGTCGGAGAGTTTCGCGTTCATGCGCAGGCGGCCCAGGGTGACGGTGGTGCGCCGGCCCTGGCCGTCGATGACGATCCACTGCTGCAAGCGATTGGCGTTGAGATCATAGACGAGGGTCAGATCGCCCGGCACCAGCTTGTCGCGATCCTTCAAGGTGATGACGGCCAGCCCGTCGCGCACCTCCACCTTGCGGATGATGGCGTCGCGGGCCAGATTGACGCGGCGGGCCAGGATGATGCGCAGCGGCGTCTTCGACAGCGGATAGTATTCCACATGGTCGCGGGCATTGTTGCGGATGGCCACCCAGACGCCGTCGGAGACGATGACATAGGGGTTGGGCGGGGCGTATTCGAAGCGCATGCGGCCCGGCCGGGCGATGTAGAGCTTGCCGGTGGAGACGCGGCCGCGCGGGCTGACCTGGGTGAATTCGCCGCTCAGGGTGCGAAACCCGTTGAGATAACCGTTGACAGCGGCCAGCGCCTGACGGGCCGACGGCGCGGCCAGCGCCGGGGCGGCGGCCAGCGCGATGGACAGGGCGGCGGCGGCTTGCATGAACTTGCGGCGATGGAGCGGCATTTGTGCGTTTCATCCTTTCTCAAGGCAGGGTGGTCATCAACAGCCGAACATCGCGGCGATAATCGGGCGGCGCTCATTGGGCGCTGTCGCCACCGACCAGAATCTCGCGCCGGCCCTTGGAGTTGGGGGCGGAGATCAGCCCCTCCTCCTCCATGCGCTCGATCAGGGTGGCGGCGCGGTTGTAGCCGATCTGCAGGCGGCGCTGGATGTAGCTGGTGGACACCTTCTTGTCGCGCAACACCACCTGCACGGCGCGGTCATACAGATCGTCGCCGGAGTTGCCGACGGCGCCGCCGCCGGCGCCACCGCCGCCCGGCGCGTCGTCCAGCTCGGTGGTGACGGCCTCGACGTATTCCGGGGCGCCCTGGCTTTTGAGGAACTTCACCACCTCCTCCACCTCCGCGTCGGAGACGAAGGGGCCGTGCAGGCGCACGATGCGGCCGCCGCCGGCCATGTAGAGCATGTCGCCCATGCCGAGGAGCTGCTCCGCGCCCTGCTCGCCGAGGATGGTGCGCGAATCGATGCGCGAGGTGACCTGGAACGAGATGCGGGTCGGGAAGTTGGCCTTGATGGTGCCGGTGATGACATCGACGGAGGGGCGCTGGGTGGCCATGATGACATGAATGCCGGCGGCGCGGGCCATCTGGGCGAGGCGCTGCACGGCGCCTTCGATGTCCTTGCCGGCCACCATCATCAGGTCGGCCATCTCGTCGATGATGACGACGATGTAGGGCAGCGGCTCAAGCTCCAGCGCCTTTTCCTCATAGACCGGAGCGCCGGTGTCCGGGTCGAAGCCGGTCTGCACGGAGCGGGTGATGACCTCGCCCTTCTTCAGCGCCTCCTTGACCCGCTCGTTGTAGCCTTGCAGGTTGCGCACCCCCAGCAGGGCCATCTTCTGATAGCGTTCCTCCATCTCGCGCACCGCCCATTTCAGGGCCACCACCGCCTTCTTCGGGTCGGTGACCACGGGGCTGAGCAGGTGCGGGATGCCCTCGTAGATGGACAGTTCCAGCATCTTCGGGTCGATCATGATCAGCCGGCACTGATCGGGCTTCATCTTGTAGAGCAGCGACATGATGAAGGTGTTGATGCCCACCGACTTGCCCGACCCGGTGGTGCCGGCGATCAGCAGGTGCGGCATGCGGGCCAGATCGGCGAACACCGGTTCGCCGGCGATGTTCTTGCCCAGCGCCAGCGGCAGCTGGAACCTGGAACGCTTATACGCGTTGCCTTGCAGCATCTCGCGCAGGTAGACGGTCTCGCGGCTGGCGTTGGGCAGCTCGATGCCGATGACGTTGCGCCCCGGCACCACGGCGACGCGCACCGAAATGGCGCTCATGGAGCGGGCGATGTCGTCGGCCAGGCCGATGACGCGGGAGGACTTGATGCCGGGCGCCGGCTCCAGTTCGTAGAGCGTCACCACCGGGCCGGGGCAGACGTTGACGATCTGGCCGCGCACGCCGAAATCCTCCAGCACGCCCTCCAGCATGCGGGCCCGTTCGGCCAGCGCGGCGTCGGACATCTCCGGCGACGGCTCGCCGCGATCGGGCTTGGCGAGGATGTCCAGCGGCGGCAGCTTGCAGGCGGTCTTGCCGGGGCGTTTGATGGTCACGCCCTTTCCGGCGGCGGCCGGGGCGGCGGGCCGCTCTTCGTGATCGTCGGGCAGGAAGGCGGCGTCGGGCTGACCGATGGAAATGTCATCGGCCGGCGCGGCGGCGTCCTGGGGCGCTTCCGGCGGCGCGAATTGTTCGTCCAGCAGCGGTTCGCGGCGTTCGGCACTCTGTGGCGCGGCCGGCGGCGGCGCGGCGGCGGGCCGCCCCTTCAGGCGGGCCAGCAAGCCCGGCTTTTCAGGCCCGGCGGCGTCCCGCGTGGCAGCGGCGCGGCGCACGCGCGGCGCGGCGCGGCGCGCATGGTTGGCGGCGCGCAGCTTGGCCCACAGGCTGGTCAGCGCCAGCCGCCAATGGCCGACGCCGCCGATGACGGTGGCCAGACGGCGCTGATTGCGCTCGCCCAGCACATGGGCGGCGACGATGACATCTTCAGCGTCGACCGCCAGGGCGCGCATGAGCGTGAAGACCCCGGCCAGCGACAACCCGGCGGCGGCGAAGACGGTGGCGGCGGCCGGTTTCATCAATAAACCGAACAGGAACGCGGCGGTGTTGAACAGGAAATCGCCGAGGTTGCCGCCCATGCCGGTGGCCAGCGGCCAGCGGCTGAGAACCGGCAGGGCGCTGGCGAGGCCGGCGGCGGCCAGCAGGGCGGCATGCAGCCACAGTACCCGCCCCCAGATACGATCGAGGCCGCGGTGCAGCAGCAGCCGCATGCCCCACAGGATGAACACGGCGATCGGCAGCAGGGCGGCGAGGCCGGTCTGGGCCAGCAGCTCATCGGCCAGATAGGCGCCGGGCAGGCCCAGCGCGTTCTCCACCACGCCGTCGCCGGTGCGGCTGAACGACGGATCGGCCGGCGACCAGGTGGCCAGCGCCAGGGACAGCAGGCCGGCGGCGGCGATCAGCCCCAGCCCGCCCGCCTCCATCGCGCGGCGGCGCAGGAAGCCGCGCAGGGCGGCGGGAATGGCGCTGCTGTCGGTGGCGGCGGTCTGGTGGGTCATGTGGAGCCTGACTTGCGTGGCGGCCGAAACGATCGATGACGGTTCGCCGGCATGGTGCCCGCGACGCGGTTAAGGGGCGGTTAAACCGGCCGCCGGCGGGGCATGAAAAACCCCCGTGGAACCAACGCTCCACGGGGGTGGTTCAGGCCAAGTCAGGAAGGGATCAGATGGCCTGCGAGCCCTTGCCGAACTCCGGATAGGCCTCGACGCCGATCTCGGCGGCGTCCAGCCCCATCAGCTCCTCTTCCTCGCTGACCCGGATGCCGACGGTGGCCTTCAGGATCATCCAGATGACGAGCGAGACGATGAAGGTGAAGGCGCCGATGGCGGCGATGCCCAGGGCCTGCACCGCATAGCTGGCGTCGGAATTGGAGGCCGGGACGATGATGGTGCCCCAGATGCCGGCCAGCAGATGCACCGGGATGGCGCCCACCACGTCGTCGATCTTCATCTTGTCCAGCAGCGGCACGGTGAACACCACGATGGCGCCACCCACCGCGCCGATGAAGATGGCCAGCGGCACCGACGGGGCCAGCGGCTCCGCGGTGATGGACACCAGGCCGGCCAGCGCGCCGTTGAGCGCGAAGGTGATGTCCACCTTGCGATAGATCACCTGCGAGAGGATGATCGCGGTGACCACACCGGCGGCGGCGGCGAGGTTGGTGTTGACGAAGATCCGGGCGATGGCGGAGACGTTCTCGGCCGAATCCATGGCCAGCTGCGAGCCGCCGTTGAAGCCGAACCAGCCCAGCCACAGAATGAAGGTGCCGAGCGTCGCCAGCGCCATGTTGGAGCCG
>DRPD01000038.1 GCA_011374735.1 Thermopetrobacter sp. | reverse complement strand
GGGCGGCGACGCGGAGTATTACGCGGCCGCCGCCACCGGCCAGGTGATCGCCTCCGCCCTCACCCTGCCGCTGTTCCTGTGGCTGGCGTTCGCGCCCTGAGCGCCCTTGTCTATCCGCCGCCACGGCGCTAAAGAGAGCCGGACATGGCCGAGACGGACACACGCGCCCCGATCCTCCACCACCGCCACCTGCTGGGCGTGGCCGATCTCTCCGTTGCCGAAATCACCGCCCTGCTCGATCTGGCCGACGCCTACGTGGAGGTGAGCCGGAAGAGGCCGAAGAAGCGCGACACCTTGCGCGGTCTGACCCAGATCAACCTGTTCTTCGAACCCTCCACCCGCACCCAGAGCTCGTTCGAACTGGCCGGCAAGCGGCTCGGCGCCGATGTCATGAACATGAGCGTGAAGTCCTCGTCCGTCAGCAAGGGCGAGACGCTGCTCGACACCGCCCTGACGCTCAACGCCATGCATCCCGACCTGCTGGTGGTGCGCCACCAGCATTCCGGGGCGGCGGCGCTGCTGGCCCAAAAGATGAGCTGCTCGGTGATCAACGCCGGCGACGGCCGCCACGAACACCCCACCCAGGCGCTGCTGGATGCGCTGACCATGCGCCGCCGCAAGGGGCGCCTCGCGGGGCTGGTGGTGGCCATCTGCGGCGATATCCTGCACTCGCGGGTGGCGCGCTCCAACATCCTGCTGCTGATGAAGATGGGCGCGCACGTGCGGCTGATCGCGCCCTATACCCTGCTGCCGCCGGATGCGGAGCGGCTGGGGCCGGACATCTACACCGACATGGACGCCGGGCTTGAGGGCGCCGACGTGGTGATGATGCTGCGTCTGCAAAAAGAGCGCATGGACGGCGCCTTCGTGCCCTCGGTGCGCGAATACTACCGCTTCTGGGGCCTGAGCGCCGAGCGGCTTGAGCGCGCCACGCCCGATGCCCTGGTCATGCATCCGGGGCCGATGAACCGCGGGGTGGAGATCGATTCGGTGGTGGCCGACGGGGCGCGCTCGGTGATCTCCGAACAAGTGGAGATGGGGGTGGCGGTGCGCATGGCGGTGCTCGACGCGCTGGCCGCCACCCGGGAGGCGGCGGCATGAGCTCAAGACGCGCCTTCGTCAACGCCCGGCTGATCGATCCGGCCAGCGGGCTGGACGCCAGCGGCGGGCTGCTGGTGGAGAACGGCAGGATCGCCGCCGTCGGGCCCGACGTGACGGCCGGCGCGATGGCCGATGCGGAAATCATCGACTGCGGCGGAAAGCTGCTGTTTCCCGGCCTCGTGGACATGCGGGTGTTCACCGGCGAACCGGGGGCGGAATACCGCGAAACGCTGAGTTCCGCGGCGCAAGCGGCGGCGGCCGGCGGGGTGACGACGATGATCGTCATGCCGGACACCGATCCGGTGATCGACGACGCGGCGCTGGTGGACTTCATCCTGCGCCGGGCCCGCGACACCGCCATCGTGCGGGTGCACCCCATGGCGGCGCTGACCCGCGGCCTGAAGGGCCGGCAGATGGCCGAGGCCGGCCTGCTGCGCGAGGCCGGCGCGGTGGCGCTCACCGACGGGCGGCATTGCGTGGCCTCGCCGCGCCTGCTGGCCCGCGCCATGGCCTACGCGCGGGATTTCGACCTGCTGGTGTGCCAGCACGTGGAAGACCCCGATCTGGCGGCCGGCGGCGTCATGCATCAGGGCGAGCTGTCGGCCCGGCTGGGGCTGCCTGGCATCCCGCGCCAGGCGGAGATCATCGCGCTGGAGCGCGACATCCGGCTGGTGGAGATGACCGGGGCGCGCTATCATGCCATGCAGTTGTCATGCGCCGAATCGGTGGACATCGTGCGCCGCGCCAGGGAGCGGGGGCTGCCGGTCACCTGCGGGGTGTCGATCAACAACCTCACCCTGAACGAACACGACATCGGCGCCTGGCGCACCTTCTTCAAGCTCTCCCCGCCGTTGCGCACCGAACGGGACCGGGCGGCGCTGGCGGCCGGGGTGGCCGATGGCGTCATCGACGTGATCGTCTCCGCCCACGACCCGCAAAGCGCCGACACCAAGCGGCTGCCGTTCGCCGAGGCGGCGTTCGGGGCCATCGGGCTGGAGACGCTGTTCGCCGCCGCCTATGGCCTTCATGCCAACGGCGAGGTGCCGCTAAAGAGGCTGATCGCCGCCATGAGCGCCACCCCGGCGAAGCTGCTGGGGCTCGACGCGGGCACCCTGCGCATCGGCGCGGCGGCGGATTTCACCATCGCCGATCCCGATCTGAGCTGGACGGTGCGCACCGAGAACTTGCGCTCCGCGTCGCGCAACACGCCATTTG
>DRPD01000037.1 GCA_011374735.1 Thermopetrobacter sp. | reverse complement strand
CCCCACCGGGCCGCGGGCGTGCATGCGGCCGGTGGCGATGCCGATCTCCGCCCCGAAGCCAAACTCGCCGCCGTCGGCGTATTGGGTGGAGGCGTTGTGCATGACGATGGCGCTGTCCACCTCCGACAGGAAGCGCTGCGCCGTCTCGCCGTTTTCGGTGATGATGGCGTCGGTATGATCGGAGCCATAGGTGGCGATGTGGCGGATGGCCTCGGCCACCCCGTCCACCACCTTCACCGAGATGATGGCGTCCAGATATTCGGTGCGCCAATCGGCTTGCGTGGCCGGCTTCACCCGCGCGTCCACTTTCTGCGTCGTCTCATCGCCGCGCACTTCGCAGCCGGCGTCCAGAAGCGCCGTGACCACCGGGGCCAGCAGCTTCTCCGCACCGCCCGAATCGACAAGCGCCGTCTCCGTCGCCCCGCAGATGCCGGGCCGGCGCAGCTTGGCGTTCAGCGTCACCTCGACGGCCTTCTTCACGTCGGCGTCGCGGTCGATATAGGTGTGGCAGATGCCCTCCAGATGGGCGAACACCGGCACCCGGGCTTCCTGCTGCACCCGGGCCACCAGCGACTTGCCGCCGCGCGGCACGATGAGGTCGATGGCCCCGTCCAGCCCTTGCAGCATGGCACCCACCGCCGCCCGGTCGGTGGTCGGCACCATCTGGATGGCGTCCGGGTTCAGGCCGGCCTTCTCAAGCCCGGCCCGCAGTGCCTGCACCATCGCTTCGGACGAGCGGTGATTGTCCGAGCCGCCGCGCAGGATGGCCGCGTTGCCCGACTTCATGCACAGCGCCCCGGCGTCGGCCGTCACGTTGGGCCTGGCCTCGTAGATGATGCCGATGACGCCGATGGGCACCCGCACGCGGGCGATCCGCAGGCCATTGGGGCGCTCCCACTCGTCCATCACCGCGCCCACCGGATCGGGCAGGGCGGCGATGGCCTCAAGCCCGGCGGCGATGCCTTCCAGCCGCTGTTCATCGAGCATCAGCCGGTCGATGAAGGCGGCCGGGCGGCCCGCTTCCCTCGCCTTTTCGATGTCCGCCGCGTTGGCGGCCAGGATCTCGTCCCTCGCGGCGCGCATGGCGGCGGCCATTTCATGCAATGCGGCGTTCTTCGCCTCCGTGCCGGCGCGGGCCAGATCGGCGGCGGCGGCGCGGGCGCGCCTGCCGATGTCGGTCATGATGGCGCTCAAGTCGGTCATCGCTGCTCTCATGCCTCCTGTCGTTCCGGCGCCGTCCACACCAGATCGTCGCGGTGGATCAGCGCCGTGCGGCTGGCCGGGCCCAGCGCCCGCGCCACCTCGTCGCTGCGCAGGCCGATGATACGCTTCGCGTCCGCCGCGTCGTAATTGATCAGCCCGCGGGCCAGCTCGCGGCCTTGCTCGTCAAGCACCCGCACCGCGTCGCCACGGGCGAAGTCGCCGCGCACCTCGCGCACGCCCACCGGCAGCAGGCTGCGGTTGGCCATCAGCGCCTTCACCGCGCCGGCGTCGATGACGACGGCGCCGGCTGGCTCCAGCGCCCCGGCGATCCAGCGCTTGCGGGCCTTCGCCGGGTTGGTATGGGGCAGGAACCACGTGCAGCGCGCCCCGTCAAGCACGGCGCGCAGGGGATGGTTCACCCGGCCCGACGCGATGAGCATGGCGCAGCCCGCGCCAGTGGCGATCCTGGCCGCCTCCAGCTTGGTCTTCATGCCGCCGGAGCCGACCGCCGATCCTTCCGCCCCGGCCATGGCCTCGATGGTCTCGTCGATGCGCTCCACCACCGGGATGTGGGCCGCGCCCGGCCGGTCGGGCGGAGCGGAATACAGCCCGTCGATGTCGGAGAGCAGCACCAGCACGTCGGCTTGCATCATCGAGGCGACGCGGGCCGCCAGCCGGTCGTTGTCGCCATAGCGGATTTCATCGGTGGCCACGGTGTCGTTCTCGTTGATCACCGGCACGGCGCGCGCCTTGAGCAGGGTGGACAGGGTGGCGCGCGCGTTCAGATAGCGCCGCCGGTCTTCGGTGTCGGTGAGGGTGAGCAGGATCTGCGCGGCGGTGATGCCATGAGGCTGAAGCGCCGCCGCCCAGGCCCCGGCCAGGGCGATCTGGCCCACCGCCGCCGCGGCCTGGCTCTCCTCCAGTTTCTGCTTCGCCCTGGGCGGCAGGTTCAGCATCCGCGCGCCCAGGGCGATGGCGCCGGAGGACACCACCATCACCTCCGCGCCCGGCTCATGCAGCGCCGCGATGTCCTCGGCCAGCGCGGTGAGCCAATCATGGTTCAGCGCGCCGCTTTGCTGATCGACCAGCAGGGCGGAGCCGACCTTGACGACGACGCGGCGCGCGGCGCGCAGGCGGGCCAGATGCGGGTTCATGGCTGCCATGCGCCCTGCTCCTCGCGCCGGCCGCGCTCCCTGGCGCGGGCCTCGGCGATGGCCGTGGCCAGCCGCCCCATCATCTCGCGCACCCCCTCGCCGGTGGCGGCCGACAGCAGATGAGGAGTGACGCCGGTGCGCTCGGCGAAATCCTGCGCCACCAGCCGCCGCGTGTCGGCGTCCACCAGATCGATCTTGCTCAGCGCCACCAGCCGCGGCTTGCCGGTCAGCGCGCCGTCGGCATAGGCGGCCAGTTCGCGCGAGACGGTTTCATGATCGGCCACCGGGTCCTGGGCCGTGATGTCGATCAGGTGCAGCAGCACGGCGGTGCGTTCCACATGACCCAAAAAGCGATCGCCCAGCCCGGCGCCTTCGTGCGCGCCTTCGATCAGGCCCGGGATGTCGGCCAGCACGAAGCCGTCCGTTCCCACCTTCACCACCCCCAGATTGGGATGCAGCGTGGTGAACGGATAATCGGCGATTTTCGGCCTGGCGGCCGATACCGCCGCCAGCAGGGTGGACTTGCCGGCGTTGGGCAGGCCGACGAGGCCGGCGTCGGCGATCAGCTTCAGCCTGAGCCACACCCAGCGCTCCTCGCCCGGCTGGCCGGGGTTGGCGGTGCGCGGCGCGCGGTTGGTGGAGGACTTGAAGCGGGCGTTGCCGAAGCCGCCGTTGCCGCCTTTGGCCAGCAGCACCCGCTGGCCCGGCTCGGTCAGGTCGGCCAGCACCGTTTCCTTGTCTTCATCGAGGATTTGCGTGCCCACCGGCACTTTCAGCACCACATCGGCGCCCTTCGCGCCGGTGCGCTCCTTGCCCATGCCGTGGGTGCCCTTCTTCGCCTTGAAGTGCTGGCGATAGCGGTAATCGATCAGGGTGTTGAGGTTGTCCACCGCCTCCACCCACACATCGCCGCCACGGCCGCCGTCGCCGCCGTCCGGGCCGCCGAATTCGACGTATTTTTCACGGCGAAAACTGACGCAGCCGGCCCCGCCGTCGCCGGCCTTCACATACACCTTCGCCTGATCGAGAAACTTCATCGTTCCACTCAACAGCCGGAAGACATGTCATCCCGCTATAGCACGAAACGCAACATTGAAGGGCGGGATTCGCACTCATCGGCCATGGAACCTTCCCTACGCCTGGAGCCAGCCGTCATCTCCACGATACGGACGGTTGGCAGGATCATCCGCATCCCCTGCCAGCCACTCACCCCACAATACGGGTGGCTGGCAGGGGATGCGGATGGTCTTCAGAACCAATGATAAATCAATCCCACGGCTGGCAGGGCGCAGGGAAGGACTCGAACTTGAATCAGCGCCGCGCCTTCAGCGCCGCGGCCAGCGTGCCCTCGTCCAGATAGTCCAGCTCGCCGCCCACCGGCACGCCATGGGCCAGCCGGGTGATGGTCACGTCCACATCGGCCAGCAGATCGGCGATGTAATGCCCCGTGGCCTGCCCTTCCACCGTGGCGTCGAGCGCCAGAATCACTTCCCTGACCTTTTCATCGGCGGCGCGGCGGCGCAGGGCTTCGAGGTTGAGATCGTCAGGCCCCACGCCATCGAGCGGCGAGAGCAGCCCGCCGGTGACGTGATAGCGTCCGGCGAACACTCCGGCGCGCTCCAGCGCCCACAGGTCGGCCACGTCGCCGATCACGCAGATCACGTCATCGCGCCGCTTCGGATCGGCGCACACCGCGCACGGATCGCTGACGTCGAGATTGCCGCACTCGGCGCAGGCGCGGATCGCCTCGCCGGCCGCCGCCAGCGCCTCGGCCAGCGGCTGAAGCAGGCTGGCGCGGTGCTTCATCAGGTGCAGCACGGCGCGCCGGGCCGAGCGCGGCCCCAGCCCCGGCAGGCGGGCCAGCAGCTGGATCACCCGGTCGATCTCCGATCCGGCGAGAGGGCGGCTCATGAGGGGCGTTTTTCCGTGTTCAGGATGGTCAGAACGGCATGTCCATGCCCGGCGGCAAGGGCAGGCCGCCGGAGGCTTCCTTCATCTTCTCGGCGATCAGCGCCTCCATCTTCGCCTTCGCATCATTGTGCGCGGCGATGATCAGGTCTTCGAGGATCTCGCGCTCCTCCTCCTTCATCAGCGACGGGTCGATGGTGACGGCCTTCATCTCGCCCTTGCCCGACAGCGTCACCGTCACCATGCCGCCGCCGGCGTTGCCCGACACCTGCGCGGCGGCCAGCTCCTCCTGCATGGTCTGCATGCGCTGTTGCATGGTGCGCATCTGCTTCATCAGGTCGGTGATGTTCTTCATTCCTCACTCCTCCGCCTCGTCTTCCCGCGCCGGCCGCGGGCGCACATCGAGGATTTTCGCATCCGGAAAGTGGGCCAGCACCTGCTTGACGTCCTCATCGGCCATGGCCTGGCGGATCCGCGAATCGCGCTGTTCGCGGCGGCGCTCCTCGATGCTCGGCCCGGCCCGCTGCGGGTCGCCCAGCGCGATCGCCCAGCGCGCCCCGGTCATGGCCTTCAGCCGCGCCGCCAGCTGCTGGGCCAGATCGGCCGGCGCGCCGGGGGCCGCGGCCAGCTCCAGCCGGCCCGGCGCGCAGGAGATCGGGCGCACGAAGCGCTCCAGCAACGTCTTCAGCTTCACGTCACGCCGTTCGGAGGCCAGCGCGGCCAGCTCTTCCAGCGTCCCCGGCAGCGGTTGCGCCTGAACGGCGGCCTGCGGCAGGGCGGCGGTGGGGCCGCCGGCCGTTTCAGGAGGCGGGCGCTGCGCCACCGGCTTGCCGGGTGGCGGCGCGGGCGTGGAAGGGGCCGGGGCGGTGGGCGCGGTTTCCGATGTCAGGCGGCGCACCAGATCGGCCGGATCGGGCAGGCGCGCCGCATGGGCCAGCCGGATCAGCACCATCTCCGCCGCGGCCAGCGGGCGGCCGGCGGCCCGCACTTCGTCGATCCCTTTCAGCAGCATCTGCCAGGCGCGGGTCAGCTCCGGCATGGCCAGCTTGTCCGCCAGCGCCGCCACCACCGCCCGCTCCCGTTCGCCGAGCGTGGCGGCGGGCGCGTCCGGCCCCAGCACGCGGTGGCGGGTGATCTGATGCACGAAGGCGGCCAGATCGGTGAGCACCATGGCCGGCTCCGCGCCCAGATCGTGCAGGCCGGCCAGCTCTTCCAGCGCCGCCGCCGCGTCGCCGGCCATCAGCTTCTCAAGCAGCCCGGCGATGCGCGCGCCGTCGGCCAGGCCCAGCATGGCGCGCACGTCATCGGCCTTCACCACGTCGCCACCGAGCGCCATGGCCTGATCGAGCAGCGACAGCGCGTCGCGCACCGAGCCTTCCGCCGCGAAGGCGATGGCCATCAGCGCCTCCTCTTCGGCCTCCACCTGTTCCCGTTCGCACACCCAGGCCAGATGTTCGGCCAGCTTTTCCGCCGCCACCCGGCGCAGGTCGAAACGCTGGCAGCGCGACAGCACGGTGACCGGCACCTTCCTGATCTCGGTGGTGGCGAAAATGAACTTCACGTGTTCCGGCGGCTCCTCCAGCGTCTTCAGCAGGGCGTTGAAGGCGCTTGGGGAGAGCATGTGGATCTCGTCGATGATATAGACCTTGTAGCGCGCCGAAACGGGGCGATAGCGCACCTGATCGATGATCTCGCGGATGTTGGCCACGGAGGTGTGCGAGGCGGCGTCCATCTCGATCACGTCCACATGGCGCGATTGAAGAATGGCGGCGCAATGCTCGCCCTCCTCGGGCATGTCGATGGTCGGTTTGTCGGCCAGCGTGTAGTTGAGGGCCCGGGCGATCAGCCGCGCCGTGGTGGTCTTGCCCACCCCGCGCACGCCGGTGAGCATGTAGCCTTGCGCGATGCGGCCCGAAGCGAAGGCGTTGGCCAGCGTCCTGACCATCACCTCCTGGCCGATCAGCTGATCGAAGGTGCGCGGCCGATACTTGCGGGCCAGCACCCGATAGCCGCCGTTATCCGTGTCCGAAGAAGCCATGGCCGGCGCATGCTGCCACGGGGCGCCCGGCGAAGGCAAGGGGAGGCGAAGGGGTGGAAGGCCGGACGCGCGACCCGCGCCGTGAAGTCACGCCTGGGCTGCTTCCTTCCGGACCTGACCCGCTGGGCATGACGGCAGCGTCCGCCGCCGGCCTTCCGGAAGCTGATATCGGACGTTTCGCGGCTTGTTGCAAGGGGCGGCGCGATGACAGCTTGTGCACAGGTTATGCACAAGCGATTTTTGTTCCTCTCATGTTCTTGCTTTGTCTCATTCGTTCTGTTAGGGTGCGTGACAGACGATGTTTTGCCTGGGGGAGAGGGGTTCATGGTCTTTCGCGTCGCCACCCTGGCCTTTTCCGGTATCGAGGCGGTGCCGGTGGACGTGCAGGTGCAGATCAGCTCCGGCATCGTCGCCTTTTCCATCGTCGGGCTGGCCGACAAGGCGGTGGCGGAAAGCCGCGAGCGGGTGCGCGCCGCCTTGCAGGCCATCGGGCTGGCGCTGCCGGCGAAGCGCATCGTGGTCAACCTGGCCCCGGCCGACCTGCCCAAGGAAGGCAGCCACTATGACGCGCCGATCGCGCTGGCCTTGCTGGGCGCCATGGGGGTGCTGCCGGCCGATTTCCTGAACCGCTACATGGTGATCGGTGAATTGTCGCTCGATGGCGCCTTGAGCCCCGTCGCCGGGGCGCTGCCGGCCGCCATGGCCGCGCATGGCCGCGGCCTCGGCCTGTTGTGCCCGGCCGCCAATGGCGCGGAAGCCGCATGGGCGGCGGCGGACGCCGACATCCTGGCCGCCGGCTCGCTGGTGCAGATCGTCAATCACGTGCGCGGCACGCAGGTGCTCAGCGCGCCCGAAGCGAAGGTGGCGGCCACGGCCGCGCAACAGCCCGACATGGCCGACGTGCTGGGCCAGGAAGCGGCGAAACGCGCTTTGGAGGTGGCGGCGGCCGGCGGGCATCATCTGCTGATGAGCGGCCCGCCCGGGGCCGGCAAGTCGATGCTGGCCGAACGCCTGCCCGGCATCCTGCCGCCGATGACGCCACGGGAGATGCTGGAAGCGTCGATGATCGCCTCGCTGGCCGGTGAGCTGGCCGACGGCGCCATTTCCGCCGCCCGGCCGTTTCGCAAGCCCCATCACACCGCCTCGCAGGTGGCGCTCACCGGCGGCGGCCAACGGGCCAGGCCCGGCGAGATGTCGCTGGCCCACCATGGCGTGCTGTTTCTCGACGAGCTGCCGGAGTTCTCGCCGCGCGCCCTGGAAACCCTGCGTCAGCCGCTGGAAAGCGGCGAAGTGACCGTGTCGCGGGCCAGCTATCACGTCACCTGGCCGGCCCGCTTTCAGCTGATCGCCGCCATGAACCCGTGCAAGTGCGGCATGGCCGGCGAGCCGGGCCATGTCTGCGCGCGCGGCCCGCGCTGCGCGGAGGATTATCAGGCCCGCATCTCCGGGCCGCTGATGGATCGCTTCGACATGCGCATCCGGCTGCCGAAGGTGCGGGCCGTCGATCTGGCCACCGCCGCGTCATCAGAAAGCTCCGCTCAAATCGCGAAAAGAGTGGCCGCGGCGCGCGCCATGCAGGCGGAGCGCGCCGCCGATCTCGGCCTGCCCGCCACCACCACTAACGCGCAACTGCCCGCCAAGGCCTTGCAGCAAGTGGCGCAACCGGACGCCGAAGGGCGCCAATTGCTGATGGAGGCGGCGGAACGGCTGGCCCTGTCGGCGCGCGCCTATCACCGGGTCTTGAAGGTGGCGCGCACGCTGGCCGATCTGAGCGGCGACGCGGCGCTGCGGCGCGCCCATGTCGCGGAGGGGCTGGCCTATCGCGGCGAGACGATGCGACAGGGCCGGCGGGCGGCCTGAGAATGGGGCCGGGCGACGGTTCCCAACACGGGCGCCGGGGCTCATCGCAAGCCGCTCTATCGGGTGTGTTGAACGTCCTGTCGGGAACCGGACCCATGAGCAAAGAGAACGCCATGCGCAATCTGGGTGAGGCCTCCTGGCGCATGTTACGCGCCGCCGGCATCCCCGACGACGTGGCCTTGCGGCGCATCGGCCCGGCCATGGCCTTCGCGATGGTGCGCGCCAAGGGCGGGCATGCCTCGCTCAATCTGTTGTGGGCCATGGCGGCCGGGTTGCAGGGCCGTGACTGGCGCGAGCTGAACGAGGAGGAAAAGGGCCGCCTGCTGCGCGAGGTGGAGGATTGCGCCGAGCTGTTGCGATCCGGCCCCGCCGTAAAGAGCCAGGCTCAGGACCCATAAATCGCGCGGCGCCGGTCTGGCGCAATAATAATGAGAAGGCAAAGGGCTATTGTTGATTCAGCGGTTATTGCGCCGGCCCCTTCGGGCGGTGTTTTCACGGCATACCGCCGGCCTTACTTTCTTGCCAATACCACGCGGTATTGCCTGCGAAAGAAAGACACGGGCGCAATTTTTGCGAAGGGGCTGGCCCAGATAAATTACCATTGTTGTCCTATGCCATTGAAATCATTATAATTTCCCAAAATCTCGATAGCATGATTTTTTAGGCGATATTATATTTGACAAACCCAATCCCATTTGATAGGGTGAAGCCAGAATGATGGAGGTCTGACATGTCCATTCTGGCTCGCAAATACTTCTATGATGAAGCCGCTGCCTTTGAGCATGTGGAAAGCATCCTGTGGCCGGAAGGCCCGGTCTGCCCGCATTGTGGCGGCATGGACAAGGCCTACAAGCTGAAAGGCGTGCGCACGAAGCCTTCCAAGAAGCACCCGGAAGGCAAAGAGCGCCACGGCCTCTACAAGTGCGGTCATTGCCGTAAGCAATTCACCGTGCGCATCGGCACCATCTTTGAGGAAAGCCACATCCCGCTTCACAAGTGGTTGCAGGCCATCCACCTCATGTGTTCCAGCAAGAAGGGCATTTCCAGCAATCAGCTTCACCGCGTCCTTGAAATAACCCTCAAGTCCGCCTGGTTCTTGTCTCACCGCATTCGCGAAGCTATGCGCTCCGATGAGCTGG
>DRPD01000036.1 GCA_011374735.1 Thermopetrobacter sp. | reverse complement strand
TCCGGCTGAACCCGCCCGATGCGGACGGCAATTATCTGGTGGATCACGCCGCGTTCATCTATCTGATGGATCCGCAAGGGCGCTATGTGCGCCACTTCAGCCACAACACCCCGCCGGAGACGATGGCGAAGGAGCTGCGGCGCATCGCCCTGCCGGGCGCTGAACCAGCTTAAGAATCCGGCGCCGACGGCGATCACCGCCAGCAACGCCAGCGCGAACATCAGCACCGATTTGTCACCGCGCATCCTCATCATCCCTTCAGATTGCCAGCCGCCGCGCCTTGCGTCTATCCTTGGGCGGACACACCCATCGCATGGCGCCACCGGCATGGAACAGGCTCTTTCATCACACATTCCCGCCCCGCCGCGCAAGGCAGCGCGGGATGTCGCGCGCCATGAGCGCCGGGTGCGGCTGCATACCCTGGTGCGGTTGCGCTGGCTGGCCGTCATCGGTCAGCTGGCGGCGGTGCTGGTGGTCGGCTACGGGCTGGGCTTTGCCATGCCATTGTGGCCGGCCCTCGCCATCATCGCCGCCACCGCCTGGCTGAACGTCATGCTCACCGTGCGCTGGCGCGCCACCTTGCGCCTGCGCGAAACCTACGCCGCCTTGCTGCTGGCCTTCGATCTGGTGCAGCTGGCCGGCCTGCTGTATCTCACCGGCGGCCTGCAAAACCCCTTCGCGCTGCTGTTTCTGGTGCCGGTCACCATCGCCGCCGCGTCGCTCTCCGCGCCGCGCGTGCTGCTCATCGGGGCGCTGGCCCTGGCGCTGATCACCCTGCTGGCCTTCTTTCATTTCCCGCTGCCGTGGTGGCCGGGCCGCGCTTTCGCCCTGCCGCCGCTGTATCTGGCCGGGGTGTGGGGGGCGCTGGTGTCCGGGGTGCTGTTCATCGGCTTCTACGCCTGGCGCATCGCCCGCGAGTCGCGCGATCTGGGCACCGCGCTGTCGGCCGCCGAGCTGGCCCTGGCCCGCCAGCAGCGGCTGCACGCGTTGAATGGGCTGGCCGCCGCCGCCGCCCATGAATTGGGCACGCCGCTGGCCACCATCACCGTGGCGGCGCGCGAAATGCGCCGCGCCTGCCAGACCGGGGTGAAGAGTGCCGAGGAACGCAAGGCCCTGTGCGAGGATCTCGACCTGCTGGTGGAACAGGCCGAACGCTGCCGCGACATTCTCGCCCGGCTGGCCGACCCCGAGCGGGCCGGCGACGCCATGCTGGCCTCCGCCACGCTGGCCGCCTTGCTGGATGAGATCGTCGAGCCGTTGCGCGGCCCCGATCTCGACATCCGCCTGCACGTCGCGCCGATCGACGGCGCCGCCGCGAAGCCACCGCTGATCATGCGCGATCCCGGCCTGCTCTACGGGCTGGCCAACCTGATCGAGAACGCCTGTGATTTCGCCGAACGGCGGGTGGAGATCGAGGCCGGCTGGAGCGACGAGGAGGTGGCCGTCACCATCGCCGACGACGGCCCCGGCTTCGCCGAGGCGGTCATCGACCGGCTGGGCGAGCCCTATGTCACCACCCGCGGCTATGGCCGCCTGAAGACGGATCGGCAGCCGGAGGACGAAACCGGCATGGGGCTGGGCTTCTTCATCGCCAAGACGCTGCTGGAGCGCAGCGGCGCGACGATCGGGCTGGCCAACCGCGCCGCGCCGGCCCATGGCGCCATCGTGCGCATCGTCTGGCCGCGCCGGCGCATCGAGGCCGGCGATCCCGCCATTTGAGATGCGCGTGTCATGACGTTATGATGGGCCACGGGAAGACGGCTGGAGTGCGAAGCGATGAGCGAGGAGATCTCGGTTGACGGCAAGTCGCTGCTGCTGGTGGATGACGACCGCCCGTTTCTGACCCGGCTGGCCCGCGCCATGCAGGCGCGCGGCTTCACCGTGCGCACCGCGGAGACGGTGGCCGCCGGCATCGCCGAAGTGACCAGCGATCCGCCCGATTACGCGGTCATCGACATGCGGCTGGAAGACGGCAACGGGCTGGACGTGGTGGAGGCCTTAAGCCGCGCCCGCCCCGACGCCCGGGCCATCGTGCTCACCGGCTATGGCAACATCGCCACCGCGGTGACGGCGGTCAAGCTGGGGGCCGTCGATTATCTGGCCAAGCCGGCCGACGCCGACGCCATCTTCAAGGCGCTGATCGCCGAACCGGGCACCAGGGCGGCGCTGCCGGACAACCCGATGTCGGCCGACCGGGTGCGCTGGGAGCACATCCAGCGGGTCTACGAGCTGTGCGACCGCAACGTCTCCGAAACGGCCCGGCGGCTCAACATGCACCGCCGCACCCTGCAACGCATTCTCGCCAAGCGCGCCCCGCGCTAACTGAGTTCATCACAGCCGCAACCGCCGCCGATCGGCAGCAGCAGCACCAGCGCGTCGGCGCGCGACCCATCGGCCCGCCGGTAATAGTTCTTGCGCACCCCCACCGGCTCGAACTTCTGCTGCCGGTAGAGCGCCTGCGCCGCCGCGTTGTCCGCCGCCACTTCCAGAAAGACACGCCCCGCGCCCCCGGCGGCGGCATCGGTCAGCGCCGCCGCCAGCAAACGCCCGCCGATGCCCCGGCGTTGAAAGGCGGGGGCCACGGCGATGGACAGGATATCGGCCACGAGGCCGCCCAGCCGCGTCATGACGAACCCGGCCGGCCGTCCGTCCGCCAAGGTGGCCAGCAACGTGGTGATGGTGTCATCGGCGATCAGCCGGGCGATCTCCTCTTCCCGCCACCCCCGCTCTCCGGTGCCGGCGAACGCCGCCTCGTGAATGGCCGCCAGCCCAGCCGCGTCATCAACGCCGGCCCGCCGGATGCGCAGGCGCACCGCCGTGGCGGCTGTCGCGCCGCCGGTCATTTGTCCATGTTGGCCAGCGGCCCTTGCGGGCGGGCGTCCGGCGGGCGCAGATACAGCGGCTCCGGCAGGCCGGCCGGCGCCGGCTCGATGGGCGCGTGCAGGGCGATCACCTCCGCCAGCGGCAACGGCCGGGCGTCGGCCGCCACCACCCGCCCGGCGGCCTCATCGGCCAGCAGGCGGGCGGCGCTGCCCACCAGCAGGCAGGGGCCGGGCGGCAGGTGCGCCGCCGCGGCGGCCACCGGCAGCACGGCCGGCTCGTTGATCGGCGCCATGTCGGCCTCGAAGGCCTGAATGTAGACCTCGTCGCGGCGCGCGTCGATCACCGCCGCCACCGGCAGCCGTTCCGGATTGTCGGCCACGTTGCGGGCCAGCGCTTCCAGCGTGGTCATGGAGGTGACGGGGATCTCCAGCGTCACCCCCAGCGCGCGGGCGAAGGCGAGGCTGATGCGCACCCCGGTGAACGAGCCGGGGCCGCGGCTGACGGCGACGAAGGCCAGCTTGTCGTAAGGATCGTCGGCGTCCATCATCACCGCGTCCACCATGTTCGGCAGCACCTCCGCCTGGCCGCGTTCCATCTCCTGCAAGCGGGCGCTCAGCACCTCGCCGCTGGCCCGGTCGCACAGGGCGACGGAGCAGCCGTTCAGGGCGCTGTCCAGAGCCAGTATCAACATCGTTCGCGGGCGCTCCTTTGCTGCTCGTTTACGGGGCCGCGGCCGGGCCATCACAGGATGTCGGCGATCTCCGCGAACTCCGGCCGCGGGCTGCGCTCGAAAATGCTCTTCTCGTCGCCATGGCCCAGCGCGCAGATGAAATTGATCCGCCAGCTGGTGCCGGCGAAGAACGCCTTGTTCACCCCCTCTTCGTCGAAGCCGGACATCGGCCCGGTATCCAGCCCCAGGGCGCGCGCCGCGATGATGAAGTAGGCGGCCTGCAAGGTGCCATTGCGAAACGCGGTGGCGCTGATCAGTTCGTCGTTGCCTTCGAACCAGCTTTTGGCGTCGGTGTGGGGAAAATAGCGCGGCAGGCGCTCGTAAAAGGCCAGGTCATGGGCCAGCAGCGCCACCACCGGCGCGCGCATGGCCTTTTCCACGTTGCCTTCCATCAGATGCGGCTTCAGCCGCTGCTTCGCGTCGCGGCTCTTCAGGAAGCGGATGCGGATGGGCTGGCAGTTGGCGGACGTCGGCCCCATCTTCATCACATCGACGATGGCCCGCAGGCAATCGTCGGACACGTCCTTGTCCAGCCAGCCGTTGTAGCTGCGCGCCGCGAAGAAGATCTGATCCAGCGCCGCCTCGTCGATCGGCCGGCCGCAGGCGTCAAGCGCCACATCCTGTGCCGCGCCGCGCGGCCCGGGCTTCGCGTCCATGGTGGTCATTGCACTTCCTGCACCTCCTGCACCTGCGGCACGAAATGGCGCAACAGGTTCTCCACGCCCTGTTTCAGCGTCGCCGTGGCCGACGGGCAGCCGGAGCAGGCGCCCACCATCTGCAGATAGACGATGCCGTCCTTGTAGCCCTGAAAGGTGATGTCGCCGCCGTCCTGGGCCACCGCCGGGCGCACCCGGGTGTCGAGCAGCTCCTTGATCTGATCGACGATGACCGCGTCCTTTTCGTCGAAGAATTCGCTGGCTTCGCTGGCCGCGTCCGGGTTCACCATCAGGTCGCCGGACAGGAAATGCTCCATGATGGCGCCCAGCACCGCCGGTTTCAGGGTCGTCCAGTCGGCCTCTTCGGCCTTGGTCACGGAAATGAAATCACCGCCCAGAAACACCCCGGCCACGCCATCGAGCGCGAAGATGCGGCTGGCCAGCGGCGATTCCTTGGCCGCCGCGGCGTTGGGATAATCCCTCGGCGGGCCGGAAACCACCGGCTCGCCGGGCAGGAACTTCAGGGTCTGCGGATTGGGGGTCGCTTCCGTCTGAATGAACATGGAACCATCTCTTTCGTGCATGAGCGACGATGCGCGGCAAGCCGCCGTGGGCCGCCGCCGCCGCGCCGGTTGGCGGTCTGGCCTCCTTGTGTGTCAGAAAACAGTTGAGCGTTCAACTTGGTATTTCATCCATCGGTGCGGCGCTTTACAAACGCCGGTGGCGCGCATTATCTATCACAACGCGAGGCGGACGTAGCTCAGCTGGCAGAGCACAAGCTTCCCAAGCTTGGGGTCGCGGGTTCGATCCCCGTCGTCCGCTCCATCCGTTCCGTTCACAGCTTGCGCAAGCGCACCTCGGTGATGCGGTGATCCGCCCCCTTGCGCAGGATCAGGTCGGCGCGGGCCCGGGTCGGCAGGATGTTCTTGCGCAGGTTCACCAGGTTGATGCTCTCCCAGATGTGGGTGGCGGTGGCCGCCGCCTGTTCGTCGTCGAGATCGGCGTAGCGGTGAAAATAGGAGCGCGGATCGGCGAACGCCGTCTCGCGCAGCTTCAGGAAGCGCGCCACATACCAGCGCCGCAGCGCGTCTTCGTCGGCGTCCATGAAGATCGAGAAATCGAAGAAGTCGGAAGTGAACGGAATCGCCTTCCCGTCCTTCGGCAGGCGGCCGGGCATCAGCACGTTCAACCCCTCCACGATCAGGATGTCCGGTTGATCGATGTCGATGGCGGCGCCTTCCACCACATCGTAGGCGACATGATCATACACCGGCGCCGACACATGGCGCTCGCCGGCCTTCACGTCGGCCAGAAAGCGCAACAGCCGCGGCCGGTCGTAGGATTCGGGAAAGCCCTTGCGGCCCATCAACCCCTTCTTCTCCAGCACCGCGTTGGGCAGCAGGAAGCCGTCGGTGGGCACCAGCTCCACCTTCGGGTGATCGGGCCAGCGCGACAGCAGCCGCAGCAGGATGCGCGCGGTGGTGGACTTGCCCACCGCCACGGAGCCGGCCATGCCGATGATGAACGGCACCTTGCGGCCGTTGCCCGGTGGCGCGCCGAGAAACGTCTTGCGCACCGCGAACAGCTGCTGCGCCGCCGCCACGTGCAGGTTGAGCAGGCGCGACAGCGGCAGATAGACCGCCTCCACCTCCGCCAGGTCGATGCGGTCGCTCAGGCCCCGCACCTCGCGGATGTCCTCTTCGGTCAGGGTCAGCGGCGTGTCGGCGCGCCGCGCCGCCCATTCCTCGCGCGTGAAGCGATGGAAGGGGGAAGGGGCGTCGAACCACGTCGTCATCACGACTTCTTGTTGCGCCGCGCCTTCTCCTCCAGCCCCGACAGGCCGAAGCGGCGCTCCAGTTCGTCCATCACCGCGGCGAAGGGCACCTTGCGGGCCATCAGCGCCACCAGATAGTGATACATCACGTCCGCCGCCTCGCCGATGAACTCCTTCTTCTTGCCGTCCACCAGCGCCAGCGCCATTTCCACGCCTTCCTCGCCCAGCTTCTTGCCGATCTTGTGGCGGCCCTGATCGAGCAGTTTGGCGGTGTAGGACTTGGCGGGGCTCGCCTTGCGCCGTTTCTCCAGCTCCGCGATCAGCTGTTCCAGCACCTGAAGCCGGTTGTCGTTCCTGCCCATCAGGCCGCCTCCCGCGCCGTGGCATCCAGCCGCACCGGCACCCCGGCCGCCGCCATGTGGGCCTTGGTTTCGGCGATGCTGTAGGTGCCGAAGTGGAAGATGGAGGCGGCCAGCACCGCCGACGCATGGCCGTCGCGCACCCCTTCCACCATGTGATCCAGCGTGCCCACGCCGCCCGACGCGATGACGGGAATGGACACCGCATCGGCGATGGCCCGGGTCAGCGCGATGTCGAAGCCCTCGCCGGTGCCGTCGCGATCCATGGATGTCAGCAGGATTTCCCCGGCCCCCAGTTCCGTCACCTCCCGCGCGTAGTCCACCGCGTCGATGCCGGTGGGCTTGCGCCCGCCGTGGGTG
>DRPD01000035.1 GCA_011374735.1 Thermopetrobacter sp. | reverse complement strand
TGCAGCCTCACCGGCCCCAGCGCGCGCACCTCGATGGGCACCGCGATGCCGCAGCCGCCCTTGCCGCCGATGGCGGGCAGGATGGTGGCGTCGATGTTGCTGGTGGCCAGCAGCAGCGTGCAGCGTTTGCGGGCGGTGGCGATGTCGCTCCTGCTCCAGCCGCCGCGCTCTTTCGCGCGCAGATAGGCGGCGCGCATCGGGTCGCGCTCGCGGCCCAACGCACGGGGGCGCACCAGCACCTCGCCCTCGCGCCCCACTTCCAGCGGCGCGCCCGGCGCGGTGGCGGCGCCGGAGCCGCCCAGCGCCGCCGGGCGCGGGCGGGGCAGGGGCGGGCGGGCGATCGTGCGCTTGCCAAGGCGCCGTGAATCCGGCGGCGGCGGGGCCGGGCGCCGCGGCTTGCCCGTCTGTTCACCAAGCTTGCGGAAGAAGCCATCGACGCGCTGCTTGATGCGTTCGAAGATGTCTTCGGCCCGCCCCGGCGGCGCAGCGGCCACCGACAGCCCCGCGACCAGCGCCGCGCACACCAGCGGCAGTGCCTTGCGTCCGGCCTGTGTCATGATAAGCCTCTCGCCCCTGTGCTGGCCCTTCCATCACCCGCGGGTTGGGCGAAATTATGAGGCCGTCATGCTTGCCGGGGCCTTAACAAGGCGTTCACACCCGCCGCGACAGCTGATCGGGGGTCCAGCCGGGCACCCGCTTTTCCTTCAACCGCTTCTTCAGCATCGGCACTACCTGCTCGGCCTTGTCCACGGCGTCGAGGCGCACCTTCTGCGAGGAATGGAAGAAGCCCTCGCGGTGCATGTGCTCGATCAATTCCAGCAGCGGATTCCAGTAGCCGTCGAGATTGGCGATGATGATCGGCTTCACGTGCTGGCCCAGTTGCGCCCAGGTGGAGACTTCCACCAGCTCCTCCAGGGTGCCGATGCCGCCGGGCAGGGCGCAGAAGCCGGCGGCCTTCTCGAACATGGTCATCTTGCGCTCGTGCATGTTGCGGGTGACCACCAGGTCGTTGACGCCCTCCAGCATGATCTCCTTGCGAATCAGGAATTCGGGGATGACGCCGGTGACGTAGCCGCCGTGTTCGAGCACGGCGCGCGCCACCTCGCCCATCAGGCCGAGGCTGCCGCCGCCATAGACCAGCCCGATGCCGGCTTCGGCCAGATCGCGCCCCAGCCGCCGCGCGGCGCGCATGTACAACCCGTTCTGGCCGGGGCTGGAGCCGCAATAGACGCAGAGGTTGATGTCGGGTCGTCGCATGGCGTGGATCAAATGCACGCCGGGCCGCGCGGAATCAAGGGCGGATTGTTGATTTTGCCACGGCGCGATGCGACAATGAGAATAACAACGGGGGCCGGAAGCGCATTGGGAGAAGGCCGGCCATGAACACGCCACGAGACGACAAGGCGACGACGGGTTCGCTGCTGCCGTGGTTCGTCAGCGGCGCGGTGCTGTCCGCCATCGGATTGCTGATCGCCTATTTCCTGCGCACCGGCGATGCGTCGTCCACCATCGGCGTCATCACCCAGCCGCCGGTCGTCACTGCTTCGCGGCCCCCGGCTCAGGCCGCGAAACCGCCGGCCACGCCCGAAAAATCGCAAACCGCCAGGACGCAGCCGCCACAAGCGGCAACAGGGAAAAAACCACATCGGCAGACCGCGTCACCGCCCACCATCGCCAGGAAACCGGACGCGCCGCGCAAGGTGGCCGCGAAGACGGATGAAGCGGCGCGCGAGGCGAGCCGGGGGAGTCGGCCCGCCACGCCAAAAACGCCGCCACCCTCAGCGCCGCGCTTCGACATCGTGCGGGTGTCGCCGGCCGGCGAGGTGATCGTCGCCGGGCGGGCCGAACCGGGCGCCCGGGTGGAAGTGCTGCTGGATGGACGGCCGATCGCCCAATTGCAGGCCGATGAACGTGGCGAATGGGTGGCGACGCCCGACATGAAGCTGCCGCCGGGGCAGCACGAGATCACCTTGCGCAGCCATGTCAAGCGCGGGCCGGACAGCGTCGCGGTGGTATCCGAACAGTCGGTCAGCGTGGCCGGCGCCGGCCAGGCGGGGCGGGCGCTGGTGGTGCTCAGTTCGCCCGACGCGCCGTCGCGCATCCTGCAGAAGCCGCAACCGGTGAAAAAGGCGCCGGTCAAGCAGGCCGCCGCGGCCCCCGGCAAGGCGTCAACGCCGCCGCCGGCCGCGAAACAACCGCCCGCTCAGGACAACAAGCCGCTGGAGACGCCCACGGCGGGCACACAGGCCAAGGCGCCTCCGCAAGAGCCGCCCCCCGCGCGAGAAAAGCCGGCCAAGGCGCCGCCAGCGCGGCCTGAACCACCGAAGAAGAGCGCCGTGGCCAAGGTGCGCCTGAGCCTGCAAACGGTGGATTATGACGAAAACGGCGACATCTTCTTCAGCGGCGCCGGCACGCCGGGCAGCCGCCTGAGGATCTATGTGGACAACCGCCATCTGGGCGATACGCGGGTGGACGGCAAGGGCCGCTGGAGCTTCAAGGGCAACGCCATCATCGCGCCGGGGCCGCATGCCCTCAGGGTGGACCGGATCGACGGCGACGGCTCGGTGCTGGCGCGCGTCGCCGCGCCCTTCATGCGCGCCGCGCCGGCCGCCGTGGCACAGTTGAAGAAAAGCCTGAAGAAAGAGGCCGAGGCCACGGTGATGAAAAAGGAAACGGCGCCGGTCAGGACCACTGAAGTCGCCACGGCTTCCGCAGAGGATGCGTCCGCCGCTTCCGCCGAACCCGCCGCCGGCAAGGCGGTGAGGAACGAGGCGCTGAGGAATAAGCCGCCGAAACCGGCCCGGGTCATCATCCAGCCGGGCGACAATCTGTGGACCATCGCCCGCAACCTCTATGGCAAAGGCATGCGCTACACGGTCATCTATGAGGCCAACAGGGATCAGATCCGCGATCCCGACCTGATCTACCCCGGCCAGATCTTCACCACCCCGAAGCCGCCCGGCGGCTGAGCGCCGCCCTCAGCGATCATCGAGACGCGCCGCAAGGCGGCAGAAGTCGTCGATGGCGAGTTCCTCCGCGCGCGCCGTGGGGGCGATGCCCGCTTCGCGCAGCACCTCCTCCGGATCGGGCCACAGGGGCTTCAGCGCCTTGCGCAGCATCTTGCGGCGCTGGCCGAAGGCGGCGGCGGTGAGCCGTTGCAGGGCATCGGCGCCGCATCGCCCCACGGGGCCGGGCAGGGGGGAGATGCGGACGATGGAGGAAGTGACCTTCGGCGGCGGCGTGAAGGCGGCGGGAGGCACGTCGAACAGCCGCTCGGCCCGGGCCCGCCACTGGGCCAGCACGGAGAGCCGCCCGTAACTCTTGCCGCCCGGCGCGGCGCTCAGGCGCTCGGCCACCTCGCGCTGCACCATCACCGTCATGGAACGCCACCACGGCGGCCACGGCTCGCTCAACAGCCAGCCGGTGATCAACGGCGTGGCGATGTTGTAGGGCAGGTTGGCGGCGATGCGCGGCGGCTTGGCGCGCGCTTGCGCCAATGCCTGATAATCGCATTTCAGGGCGTCGCCGGCGATGATCTCCAGCCGGCCGGGCCAGCGCGCGGCGATGTCGCGCAAGGCCGGGATGGCCCGTTCGTCGCGTTCGATGGCGATCACCTCATCGGCCCCTTCCAGGAGGAGGGCGCGGGTCAGGCCGCCGGGGCCGGGGCCCACCTCGATGATGGCATGGCCGGGCAGCGGCCCGGCGGCGCGGGCGATCTTGCGGGTCAGGTTGAGGTCGCACAGGAAGTTCTGGCCGAGGCTCTTGCGGGCCCGCAGCTGGTGGCGGGCGATCACCTCGCGCAGTGGCGGCAGGCCGTCTTCGGCCGTCGTCATGATGCCCGCGCCCGTTCCGCGGCGGCCATGCGGGCGGCCAGCCGCAGGGCGTTGATGAGCGAATCGGCCCGCGCCGCGCCGCCGGCGGCCAGATCGAGCGCCGTGCCATGATCGGGCGAGGTGCGCACGAAGGGCAGGCCCAGAGTGACGTTGACGCCGCCGTGAAAGTCCAGCGTCTTGACCGGGATCAGGGCCTGATCGTGATACATGCACAGGCAGGCGTCATACCCGCCGCGCGCGTCTTCATGAAACAGGGTATCGGCCGGATGCGGGCCGGTGGCGTCAATGCCCGCCGCCTTCAGCCGCTCGATGGCGGGGGTGATGATGGTGCGCTCCTCCGACCCCATGCGGCCGCCCTCGCCGGCGTGCGGATTGAGCGCGGCGACGGCGATGCGCGGATGGCCGACGGCGAAGAAGCGGTTCAGATCGCGGGCCAGCACCCGCCCCTGGGCGACGATGGCGTCTTCGCTCAAGCGCGCCGGCACGTCGGCCAGCGCGACATGGACGGTCACCGGCACGGTGCGCAAGTCCGCCGCGCTCAGCATCATCACCGGCGTGGCGTCATGACCGGCCTGACGGGCCAGCGCGGCCAGATGATCGGTATGGCCCTCATGGCTGAAGCCGGCCGCATAGAGGGCCTCCTTCTGAATGGGCAGGGTGACGACGCCGGACGCCGCGCCGCGCAAGGTGAGCGCGACGGCGTTGTCGATGGCGGCCAGCACCGCCGCCGCGGTGTCCGGCCGGGCCTCGCCGGGGCGATCGGGCAAATTCTCGTAGCCGGAGAGCGCCAGGACGGGCAGGGCGTCGCGAAACACCCTTGCCGCTTGGCCGATGTCCGTCACGTCGCGCAACGGCACGTCATCGACGCCGCACCGGGCGGCGCGGGCGCGCAGCAGCGCCGGATCGGCCAGCAGGCAGAAGGCGGGGCCTGAACGGTGCAGCCGCCGCCAGGCCGGCAAGGCCAGCCGCAGGCCGACGCCGCCGGGCTCGCCCATGGTGAGCGCGAGGGGAGGGGCATGTTCTTCCATGGCGGACATTCCGCCTCAGTTCAGGCGCACGGATTTGTCACGGATCTCGATATAGGCCTTCTGACGCAACTTGCGCATCACCTTCTCGCGCACCTTCTGGAAGGCTTCCGCCTGCACCATGCGGGCGACGATCTTGCGGTCCGGCTTCGGCGGCACGATCTTGCGCTTGCCGCAGAAGGCGAACAGCTGGATGCCCCGTGGCGTGCGCACCGGGCCGATGAGCTTCCGGCCGCCGGACTTGGCGAGCGCCACCCGCAGCTGCCTGGGCAACTTGCGCGGATCGGCGTCGATATAGTCCGACACCCTGGCGCCGCGCACCCCATGCGCCGCCTTGGGCAAGGTGGCGCAACCGCGGAAGCGCCGCATGATGATCTGCGCGTCCTGGATGCGGCGGAACACGGCGACGTCCGGCACCTTGACGGACGGACGCGTCTTGGCGGCGCCGCAAAAGGCGATCAGTCGAATGCCTTTCCTGGTCTTAACCGGGCCCAGCAGCTTCGTGGTCCCGGCCTCGCGCATGGCTTGTTTCACCGGCCCGGGAATGAGACGCGGATCGGCCTGAATGATCCCTGACACCCGCACGTTGAACAGGCCGGCGGTGGCCTGCTTGATGCTGGCGCAGCCGCGATAGCGGCTCTTGATCTGCTGGCTTTCAATGGCCCGGGCCTGAAACAGCTGTTCGCGCATGACCGGCGCGACATTCTCCACCGGCAGGTCGATGTTGCGCAAGTTCCACACGACAATTTTCCGTGGCGTGCGCACCGTGCCGGGTTTGCCCTTCTTCCTCACCGCCAGGGTCACCTGGCGCAGGCGCCACGCGGTCACCGGTTTCAGTCGCGGGTCGGTGAGGATCTTGCGATAGCGGCGTTCGATCTCCTCTTTCGAGGGCGCGACCTTGATTCTGGTGCCCAGGCGGGCGGTCACGGCGCGAAACAGGATCAGGCCCCGCACATGGCGCCGGAAAGCGTCATAGCGGACGCCACGCTTGCGCAATAGCTGCTTGAGGCGGGGCAGGCCGCCAAAGCTCTTCGCCATGCCGTCGATGGTGCGATCCACATGAATGTCGCGGATGGTAATGCCTTGTCTCTTCGCCTCGCGCTCCAGCACCACGTTGTCCACCAGTTGGCGCAAGGCCGCCTGGCGGGTGCGCGGGCCGCCCAGCAACCCGTTGATCTTCAACTGCTGGGTGATGTCGAAATTGGTGACGGGCACGTCATTGACCTTCAGCAGGACGCGCGAGGCCAGCGCCGGTGCGGCCGCCGCCATCACCAGCGCCGCCAACAGCGTCAGCGCCGCCAGCGGACGCCCAGGGCAGCGGATGGAAGGAATATGCATGCGTCGCCTCCGGGTCGCGGATGTTTGGCCGACGCTATCCATGCGGGGCAATTGCGGAAACATTGTGTTGGGGATCATGGCTCCTTGAACAGCAGCTTGCCGAGATCGGCCGAGGTGCCACCCAGGGTGCGGAAATGCACCGACACCAGCAGATGATGCTGTGGCGTGGCGTCCGCGTCACTGGTGAAATCACGTTTGTATTCCAGGCTGAAGGTGGTGCAATCGCACTCATAGCCGAGCCCGATGGAATGAGAAACCGTGGTGCTGTTGATGAGATCGTAACGCCATGAGCCATAAATGCGCCAGCGGTCATTGAGCCACAGAGTGCCGCCGAGGGCGATCTGTTGGCGCGGCACGGTGAAGCCGCGTTGCGCGTCCGGCGCGGCGTAGAGATAGGAAACGTCCGCGCCACCACGCTTCTTGAGCATGAAACTGCCGCTGAACTGTTGCAGGCGCGGCGCCAGGGTGGCGCTGTCGAAGCGGCCCTGCCAGCTGAAGCGCCCCCAGGATACCGGCTGGGCGGTGAGGGAAGCGACGTAATCGGAAGCCGGGGTGCCCAGGCCATTGCCGCTGCGATGGCTGTTGCGGCCCGCCAGATGCCACGATCGCCCGGCGCTGGCCCGCACGAATCCGCCGTTGGCCAGCAGCCACGTATAGACCAGACCGGCGTTCAGGCGCACGCCGCCCTCCCGGCGGTCGAAGCCGGAGAAGCGGTCGTGCAGGAACAGCGTGGTGGTGTCGAACAGGTCGCTGACCGCGTTTTCATTGCCGAAGTTGGTGGTATCCGGCTCATCACGCGCCGCGATGACCTGCACCACCGGGGTGACGATATGGCCGCCGCCGCCATTGCCGGCATTGATGAACGGCCAGCGCACGTCGAGCCCGGCCACCGGCATGAGGCGCGTGGTGGTGGCGTTGATGGAGCCGCCGGGCAACAGCGGCGCGGGCATGCCGGTGGTGTTGTGCACATCGGCGAACAGGGCGGCGAAGGGCGTGGCGACGATGCCGCCGGGCAGCGTCAGGCGGCGCTTCCACTCGATGGTGGCGGCCAGCGCCTTCTGGTCGAGCGCCTGGCGGACATCGGAGAACGGAATGTGCGAGCGGATGCGCGAGACGGAGTAGGCGGCGGCCTCGAAACGCAGCGCGCCGCCCAGCACCGGCGCCTTGATGGTGTGGGACAGCCGGCCGGTGAGCGCCAGATGGGGCACCACCTCATTGCCGGTGGCGTCCTTCAGCAGGTCGCGAAAATGCGACACGCCCGCATGGGCGTATTGGCGGCCCGCCAGGCGTTCCAGCCAGACTTTTGATTCGATCATGTCGCGCTTGTCGATCTCATAGGCGCGCATCATGGTGCGATCGGAATACAGCGCGCCGTCGAATCCGCCCTTGAAACCGTTGGCGAAGGTGAACGCGCCCTTGCCGCGGATGAACCAGCGCCAGCGGCGGTTGCCCGGCGCGGGCAGGGCGGCCGGGTTCCACTGATAGATGCCGCCGCCGTCGATCTCATAGGTGCCGAAAGCGGTGCGGTGGCGCCAGATGGCGCGCGCCAGCAGCCCCTGTTGCGTATAGCCGGTGGGGATCAGCGTGAGGTCGTAATTGGGGGCCAGGTTGACGAAGAACGGCGTCGAAACCCCGAGCCCGAGGGTGCTGGAGTAGGAAAAGGCGGGCGACAGGAAGCCGGTGGCGCGCGGATGATCGGCGTCGGGGTGGCTCAACCACGGCAGCCAGAACACCGGCATGTCGGCCAGCCGGAAATGCAGATTGTAATGATAGATACGGCCCTTCTTCTTGTCGTGCACCGCCTTCTTCGAGCGCACCTCCCACAGCGGCCCGCCCTTGACGCGGCACTTGTCGCAGGCCGTGTAGCGCATGTTGGTGAAGATGGTGAGGTTGCCGTCTTTGCGCTCCATGACGTCGGCGTTGAGGGTGGTGCGGTTGGTCATCAGCAAGGTGACATGGCGCGCGAAGCCATCGCGGAAACGGCGGTCGATATCGAGTTTGTTGGCGAGAATGCGGGTGCCGTCGGGCTGGCGGACGATGACGTTGCCGAAGGCCTGCAGGCGGTTGGTGCGGCGGTTGAAGACCACC
>DRPD01000034.1 GCA_011374735.1 Thermopetrobacter sp. | reverse complement strand
ATGCACCATGGCCGGTTGATCATTCGTGCCGGCTACCCGGTAGGCGGTGCGCAAGAGCGCCGGGATTTCAGGCGCTATTATCGAAAGCCCACAACACGAGCGAGATGCGGCATGGATTCCCGCTTTCGCGGGAATGACGATGGGAGAGGCAGGTTTCCGTCTTCCGCCTTCCGGCTTCTGGTTTCTGATTTCTGGTTTCTGGCTTCGGCCCCGGCACGCGCTTCGCTTGGCCGGGGTTGACGCGCCGCTGGGCTTGCCAGCGGGCGTCAAGTTTCTGATTACGCCAACCGGCCGTGGCAGCGCTTGTATTTCTTGCCCGAGCCGCACGGGCACGGCTCGTTGCGCCCCACCTTGCCCCAGGTGGAGGGATCGTTCGGATCGCGCAGCTCCGGGGCCACGCGAGCGTGACTGATGGTGGCCACGTCGCCGAAGGCGGCTTCCACCACCTCGTCGTCCATCTCGTCGAAGCCGGTCAGCGGGTCGATGTGGCTGGCGTGCATCTCCGGCAGCTCGGCGGCCGACGGCAGGCTGTCGTCGAAGCCTTCGGGCATGATCTGCACCTGCATCAGCTGGGCGGTCACCGTCTCCTGCAGGTCGGCGATCATCTTCTCGAACAGCGCGAACGCCTCCGTCTTGTATTCCTGCAACGGGTCGCGCTGGCCATAGCCGCGGAACGACACCGCCTGGCGCAGGTGCTCCAGCATCAGGATGTGTTCGCGCCAGTGATGATCGATGGCCTGCAACAGGACCTGCTTTTCCACCAGGTCCATGATCTCGTCGCCGTATTCCTCCCGTTTCGCCGCGTAATGCTTCTCCGCCGCCTCCTCGAGGCGCTCGCGGATTTCCTCATCGGCGATTCCTTCTTCCGCCGCCCAGTCCTTCACCGGCAGATCGAGAGCCAGCACCTCGCGCACCTTGTCATGCAGGCCCTGAACGTCCCACTTGTCCACGTATTCGCCCGGCGGGATATGCCCCTCCACCAGCCGCGCGATCACCTGCTGGCGCATGTCGGCCACCGTCTCGGCCACCTCCTCGCCGCGCATGATGTCCTTGCGCTGTTCGAAGATGACCTTGCGCTGGTCGTTCATCACGTCGTCGTATTTCAAGAGGTTCTTGCGGGCGTCGAAGTTGCGCGCCTCCACCTTCTGCTGCGCCTTCTCCAGCGCCTTGTTGATCCACGGGTGGGTGATGGCCTCGCCTTCCTCCAGCCCCAGCTTGACCAGCATGGCGTCCATGCGCTCCGAGCCGAAGATGCGCATCAGGTCGTCCTGCAAGGAGAGATAGAACTTCGAGCGGCCCGGGTCGCCCTGGCGCCCGGCCCGGCCGCGCAGCTGGTTGTCGATGCGCCGCGATTCGTGGCGTTCGGTGCCGATGATGTAAAGCCCGCCCGCTTCGATCACCTGTTGCTTGGCCGCTTCCACCTCCGCGCGGATGGCCGCCGCCTTCTTCTCGCGTTCCGCCTCGCCCTCGATGTCGGCCAGCTCCTCGGCGATGCGCATGTCGGCGTTGCCGCCCAGCTGGATGTCGGTGCCGCGGCCGGCCATGTTGGTGGCGATGGTGACCGCGCCGGGCTGGCCGGCCTGGGCGATGATCTGCGCCTCCTGTTCGTGATAGCGGGCGTTGAGCACGTTGTGCCCGATGCCGCGCTGCTTCAGCAGGGCGGCGAGCACTTCCGACTTCTCGATCGACGTGGTGCCCACCAGCACCGGCTGGCCGCGGCCGCGGCAATCCTCGATCTGCTCGATGATGGCGGCGTATTTCTCCTCCACCGTGCGATAGACCTCGTCGTCCTCGTCGGTGCGCGCCACCGGCTTGTTGGTGGGGATCTCCACCACGTCCAGCCCGTAGATGTCCATGAACTCCGCCGCTTCCGTGGCCGCCGTGCCGGTCATGCCGGCCAGTTTCTCGTAGAGGCGGAAGTAGTTCTGGAAGGTGATGGAGGCCAGCGTCTGGTTCTCCGGCTGCACGCTGACCCCTTCCTTCGCCTCCAGCGCCTGATGCAGCCCCTCCGAATAGCGCCGGCCGGGCATCATGCGGCCGGTGAACTCGTCGATGATGACCACCTCGCCGTTCTTCACGATGTAGTCGCGGTCGCGCAGGAACAGCTTGTGGGCTTTGAGCGCCTGATTGACGTGATGCACCAGGGTGACGTTCTCCGGGTCGTAGAGATTGCCCTCCGACAACAGCCCGGCGTCCTTCAGCAGCCGCTCCATGTGCTCATTGCCCTGTTCGGTGAGCGCCACGGTGCGCAGCTTCTCGTCCACCTCGTAGTCGTCGTCATCAAGTTGCGGGATCAATTTGTCGACGGCGTTGTAGAGGTCGGACTTGTCCTCCAGCGGCCCGGAGATGATCAGCGGCGTGCGCGCCTCGTCGATGAGGATGGAGTCCACCTCGTCGACGATGGCGTAATGGTGATCGCGCTGCACCATCTCCTCCAGATGGTATTTCATGTTGTCGCGCAGATAGTCGAAGCCCAGCTCGTTGTTGGTGGCGTAGGTGACGTCCGCCGCGTAGGCCTCGCGGCGCTGGTCGTCGTCCAGCTCGTTGACGATCACCCCCACCGTCAGCCCCAGCTTCTCATAGACCGGGCGCATCCATTCCGCGTCGCGCTTAGCCAGATAGTCGTTGACCGTCACCACATGCACGCCGCGTTCGGTCAGGGCGTTGAGATAAACGGGCAGGGTGGCCACCAGCGTCTTGCCCTCGCCGGTCTTCATCTCCGCGATCTTGCCGTCATGCAGCACCATGCCGCCGATCAGCTGCACGTCGAAATGCCGCTGGCCCAGGGTGCGCTTGGCCGCCTCGCGCACCGCCGCGAAGGCCTCTTCCAGCAGATCGTCCAGCGTTGCGCCGTCCTTCAGGCGTTGCTTGAATTCATCGGTCTTGGCCAGCAACGCCTCGTCGGAGAGCTGTTCGAACTCGCTTTCCAGCGCGTTGATCTTCTCCACGCGCTTGCGATAGGCGCGCAGCTTGCGGTCGTTGGCGGATCCGAAAACCCTTGAGGCGAGAGAGCGAAGGCCGAGCATGAACCTGCGGGTATCCTTGTCTGTGGTCTGTCCCGGCCGGTGGCGGCCGGTCTTGAGGGATGTGACGCCGTTTGCCTGAACGCGGCATGAACGCCCGCCCCGGCCCAAACGGCGCTGGCCGCGTCCGGGCACCTCAACAGCAAATAATGCCTCTCAGGCGGCGATTCAATCGTTTTCACAAGCGGCGGGGCGCGGTGTGTATCGGGCGGGTGCCCGCGCCCTGTTGGCGGCGGCCCATATTTGTGCCCTAATTGCGCGCCACCAAGCAGGCCCTTGCCCAACCGTGCGCAAGGCAATAAAGCACTTGGGAAGCACCACCTTGCACAAACGACAGCCCAACGGGAACACGATGAACCTCGCTCGCTTCATTACCGGCTCTTTGCTCATTGCCGCGCTCGCCGTGTCCGCGCCGCTGGCCCGGGCGCAGCAGAAGGACCAGCGGACGCAGCCCGCCGCGCCGGCCGCGGCCGCGAACCAGAATGGCGACACCGTCGTCATGCGCATCAACGGCTACAACGTCACCGTCAACGAATTGCGGTTGGCCAGCGAGGACCTGTCGGTGCAGCTGCCCAACGTGCCGCCCGAGATGCGCTATCCGCTGATCGCCCAATACCTGCTGGAGCGTCACCTGCTGGCCCAGAAGGCGATCAAGGACGGCATGACCAACTCCGACGAATACAAGCGCCGGGTGCGGTTCTATCAATACAAGGCGCTGCGCGACGCCTATTTCGTGAAGAAGATCAAGCCGCAGGTCACCGATGCTGTGCTGCGCAAGATCTATGACGAGGAGGCGAAGAAGTTCAAACCCGTGGAGCGCGTCCGGGCCCGCCACATTCTCGTCTCCAGCCGCGAGGAGGCGGAAAAGGTGCTCAAGGAGCTCAAGGCGGGCGCCAAGTTCGAGGAGTTGGCCAAAAAGTATTCCAAGGACGGCTCGAAGGAGTTCGGCGGCGATCTGGGCTATTTCACCGCCGATGAGATGGTGCCGGCGTTCTCCAAGGCGGTGTTCGCGCTGAAGAAAGGCGAGGTGACGCAGGAGCCGGTCAAGACCGACTACGGCTGGCACATCATCCGCCTGGAAGACCGCAAGAAGGTGGGCATGCAGCCCTTTGAGGCGGTCAAGAAGGTGCTGCGCGCCACCTTGCTGCGCCGCAAGGTGGAGGAAGCGGTCTTCAAGCTGCGCCAGCAAGCCAGGGTCGAGTTCCTCGATCCGGATCTGAAGAAGCTCTACGACGCGGCCCGCAAGCGCGCCGAGCAACTGCGCAAGAAGCAGCAGGCCGGCCAGGGCAAGGCGCCGCAAAACGGCCCGAAGAAGTGAGCCGATGAGCGGCTCCGTTTCGCCCCTGGCGCCCGCGGCGATCGCCGATCTGCCGCCCATCGCCGGGGTGCGCCTGGCGGTGGCGGACACGGGCGAGACGTATGCCGCCCGCACCGATTTGATGCTGGCGCTGTTCGACGCCCCGGCTTCCGTCGCCGGCGTCTTCACCACGTCGCAAACCGCCTCCGCGCCGGTGGAGTTGTGCCGCGAACATCTGAAGGGAGGCATGGCGCGCGCCATCATCGTCAACGCCGGCAACGCCAACGCCTTCACCGGCAAAAGGGGCGAAAGCGCCACGGCGGAAGTGGTGCGGATGCTGGCCGAACACATCGGCTGTGACGAACGCCAGGTGTTCGCCGCCTCCACCGGCGTCATCGGCCAGCCACTCGATGCCGCCGCCATCACCCGTCATCTCACCGATCTGACGGCGCGCGCCGGCGACGCCGGGTTTCTCGACGCGGCGCGCGCCATCATGACCACCGACACCTTCCCGAAGCTGGCCGCCGCCACCGCGCGGCTGAACGGCGAGGTCGTGCGCATTAACGGCATCGCCAAGGGCTCCGGCATGATCGCCCCGGACATGGCCACCATGCTGGGCTTCCTGTTCACCGACGCCGCGCTGCCGCCTGAGGTGCTGCAACCACTGCTGGAAGAGGCGGTGGCCGACACCTTCAACTGCATCACCGTGGACGGCGACACCTCCACCTCCGACACCGTGCTGCTGTGCGCCACGGGACGGGGGACAGCGGCCACCGACGCCGCCGATCCGGCGCTGGCGGATTTCCGCGCCGCGTTGCATGACGTCTGCCTGAACCTGGCCCATCAGATCGTGCGCGATGGCGAAGGCGCGCGGAAATTCGTCACCATCACCGTCAGCGGCGCGGCGCACGACGCGGCGGCGAAGAGGATCGCCATGTCGATCGCCAATTCGCCGCTGGTCAAGACCGCCATCGCCGGCGAGGACGCCAACTGGGGCCGCATCGTCATGGCCGTCGGCAAGGCCGGGGAGCAAGCCGACCGTGACCGGCTGTGCATCGACATCGGCGGCGTGCGAGTCGCCACCAACGGCGAGGCCGACCCGGATTACCGAGAGGAACGGGTGCAACCGCACATGCGGGGCCGCGAGATCGACATCGCGGTCGATGTCGGCGTCGGGACGGGGCGCGCCACCGTCTATACCTGCGATCTCACCTGCCGCTACATCGAGATCAACGCCGATTACCGCTCCTGAAAGCGGGTCATCCGCTCCGCGCCCCCGCCCAGCCCCTTGCCCATGATATCGGGGGTTGGGCGGTTGCGCGGGGCGGTGGGTGGTTGCATGTCAATGCAAAAGAGATCAACGCCGACTACCGCTCCTGATTCTGAAACACCAGCCCCATCGTCACGCCGCCCCTCCATCTGGCGCGACCGCGCCCCGGCCGCAGGCCGCCCTCGCGGAGGCGCAAATTGTGCGAGGCACAATTTGCTTGCCGTGAGCGATATGAAATTCCTGATTTCGCGAACTCCGCGCCAGCGGGGACTCGTGAAATCAGATGAATCACCCCCGCCCCTGAATGGCCAAAAACCTGTGCTTTTTGCTGTGGCGACGAAACGGGCGGATGCTGGCGGGGCGCGTCGTCAATCAATTCGGAGCCAGATGAAATCATGAACAGGACCATCACCGTCATCGCCGCGGCCTCTCTTCTCGCCGCCTGCGCCACCGTCGACCCGGTGACCGGGGAACGCAAGCCCTCGAAGACGTTGCTGGGCGGCCTGGGCGGGGCGGCGGCCGGCGCCGCGGCGGGCACCGTGGCCGGCGCCGTGACCGGCAATCCCGGCAAGGGCGCGCTGATCGGCGCCGTGGTCGGCACCATCGCCGGGCTGGGCGTCGGCGCCTACATGGATCATCAGGAAAAGGCGTTGCGCCAGCGGCTGTCGGGCAGCGGTGTCAGGGTCATGCGCGACGGCCATGACATCCGCCTGATCATGCCCAACGACATCACCTTCGCCACCGCCCGCGCCGACGTCAAGCCGCCGTTTTTCAAGACTCTCGATTCCGTGGCCCGGGTGCTGGCCGCCTATCCGGAGACGGAGGTGCATGTCTCCGGCCATGCCGATTCGCGCGGTTCGGAGGCATACAATCAGCGGCTTTCGGAGCGCCGGGCGCTGGCCGTCGGCAACTATCTGGCCGCGCAAGGCGTGGCGCCTGGGCGCATCATCGCGCGTGGATTTGGCGAGACGCGGCCCATCGCGTCCAACGCCACGCCCCAGGGCCGCGCCCAGAACCGGCGGGTGGAAATCCGCATCCGCCCGCGCCCGGCCAGCAGCTGAGCGCCGGCGCTGTTGAAGCGATGCAACGATGAAACGCCGGAGCCTCCTCCGGCGTTTTTCTTGCGCGCCTCACCTTGAGGCATTGCCCAAAGACCGCTCACCCCTTGCGCACACTGAACGGCGACCCCTGTGGCATCGCCAGCCGCCACATTGAGGCATTACCTCCGAGACACCAGCACACGGCGCACAAGCCCTCCTCGCCACCAGCACGTGGCACCCACTTCCAGGCCCGGCACCAACTCTTATAAGAAGAGTCCTTATCTTATAAGACAAGAGTTTCTCTTATTAGGCTGCTGCATGCGTGGCCCGTGCCTTGTTGGCATGGTCAAGTCGCAAAGGGGCAAGGAGGGGGAAGGGAAAAACGATCTCCCGCCCCAGGGAGGAGAGGAAAAACGATCTCCCACCCGGAAAAGGAGGGGAGGGGGAGACGAACCACTGCCCGGGAGGAGGGGAAGACGATCTTCCGTCCCCTTGCCCGCCCATGGCGCGTTCATGCCAGGTCGGGGTGTGCCTTTCCGGTATGACCGGGTTGGGGGGACGATCTTGCCATCGACGGTCTGAAAACACCGGGGCCGGGCAATGAGCGTGCGTGCCTGGCTCAGTCCTCCGGTTCCAGCAGCCGGTGGATGTGGACGATGAAATAGCGCATCTCCGCATCGTCGATGCTGGCCCGCGCCTTCTCCTCCCACGCCTGGTGGGCCTCGGCGTAGGAGGGATAGACGCCGACGATATCCAGATCGTCGCAATCGGCGAACTCCACCCCCTGCACGTCCTTCAGCCGGCCACCGAACACCAGATGCAGATACTGCTTCGATTCGATCACCTTGTCGCTCATAATGCCTTCTTCCCCTTCACCAGCGCCAATGCCTGCCCGTGCAAGGCGGCGTTGGCCGCCACCAGCCCGGCGACGGTGCCACCTGTCGCGTCGAAGCGCAACCGCGCCCCCGTGGCATCACTGACCACCCCGCCCGCCTCGCGCACCATCAGATCGCCGGCCGCGATGTCCCACGGATGCTTCGCGCCCAGCGCGATCAGCACATCATCGTCGCCAGTGGCCACATGGGCCAACCGCAGCGCCAGCGACGGCAACTTGCGCCGCCGCACCTCCGGCCACGGTTTGCGCCAGCGGCCGGAATCCCCGATGCAGGCCGGGCCGATCACCCGCGCCCCGGCCAGTTCGGCCCGCTCGCCGACCTGAATGGGCGCGCCGTTCAGCGTCGCGCCACAGCCTTGCGCCGCCGCCCAGGTCTTGCCGCCGTCCAGCGCCGGGGCGTGAATGGCCGCCACCAGCGGCCGGCCGTCTTCGATCAGCGCCACCACCACGCTGAACGCCGGATCGCCCTTCAGAAACCCCCGCGTGCCGTCCAGCGGATCGACGAGCCACACCCGCCGCCGCGTCCCGACGTCGGCATCGACGCTTTCCTCCGAATGCCAGCCATCTTCGGGCCGCGCATCCTTCAGCATCGCCTTCAGCCGCGCGTCCACCGCCAGATCGGCCTCGCTGACCGGTGTATGATCGGCCTTGCACCGCCATTGCGGATCGCGGCAAAACAGGCGCAGCGCGATGCGCCCGCCTTCCTCGGCCATGCGCACCGCCAGCGCCAGATCGTCCTCAGCGCCCGGCAATGGTCATCCCTTCGATGAGCAGCGTCGGCGCGGCCCGCGCGCCGCGGAAGACGAGATCATTCGCTGGCGTGAAGCGCCGGAACATGTCGGCCAGATTGCCGGCGATGGTCAGTTCGCTCACCGGCCGCGTGATCTCGCCGTTCTCGATCAGGAACCCGGAAGCGCCGCGCGAATAGTCGCCGTTGACGATGTTCACCCCCATGCCGATCAGCTCCGTGACCAGCAGGCCGCGCTTCACCGAGCCGATCAGCTCCTGTGGTGTGGCCGCGCCATTGGCGATGAAGAAGTTGCTGGAGGAAGGGGAGGGGGGCGAACCGACGCCGCGCGCCGCGCAACCGTTGCTCTCCATCCCCAGTTGCCGCGCCGTGGCCAGATCGAGCAGCCAGGCGCTCAGCGCGCCGTCTTGCACCACGTCGATGCGCCGGGTGGGCAGCCCCTCGCCGTCGAACGGCGCGCTGCCATGCCCGCGCGGCATCAGCGGATCGTCGATCACTTGCACCGTGTCGGGCATGATGCGCCGGCCCATCTTGTCCTTCAGGAAGCTGCCGCCGCGCGCCACCGCCCGGCCGTTGACGGCGGCAGCCAGATGCCCGGCCAGCGACCCGGCCAGCCGCTGTTCGAAGATCACCGGCGCATCGGCCATCGATTCGGGCTTGTGCGGGTTCAGGCGGCGCACCGTGCGCTCGCCCGCTTCGCGCCCCACCTCTTCCGGCGCGCACAGATCGGCCAGATGGGCCTGGCTGTCGTAATCGTAATCGCGTTGCATGTCCGCGCCTTCGCCGGCGATGACGGCGGCGGAGACGCCGTAGCCCGTCTCCGCGTAGCCGCCGGCGAAGCCGTTGCTGGCGGCCAGATACGTCAGGGAGCGTGAGGCGGAGGCCGACGCGCCCATCGACTGGCGCACCCCCTTCACCGCCAGCGCCGCTTCCT
>DRPD01000033.1 GCA_011374735.1 Thermopetrobacter sp. | reverse complement strand
TTGCAATGGGCCAGCAAGCCGGAGGAGCGCCATCGGCTGTGGCGGGCCCGCCATGACGCCTTCTGGGCCGCCAAGGCCGCCTGGCCCGGCCAGTTGGCCATGACCACCGACGTGTGCGTGCCGATCTCCCACCTGGCCGACATCGTCGCCTGGACACGGGCCGAAATGGAGCGCGAGGGCCTCGTCGGCCCCATCGTCGGCCATGTCGGCGACGGCAACTTCCACGTCATCACCTTCAGCCCGCCCGACGACGCGGCCCGCAAGCGGCGCATCGAAGACTTCGCCGAACGGCTGGCCGAACGGGCCATCGCCGTGGGCGGCACCTGCACCGGGGAGCATGGCGTCGGCCTTGGCAAGCGCCATCTGCTGGCCAAGGAGCACGGGGGCGCCATCGCCCTCATGCGCGCCGTCAAACGGGCCCTCGATCCGGCCGGCATCATGAACCCGGGCAAGATGCTGCCGCCGGACTGAGCGCGGCCCGTTCAGGTCTGGTATAGTGCGGCCGGTTGATTCAGGGAAACACCGATGTCCATCTGGCGCGCGCCCCTGCTGTGGTTCGGCATTCTCGTCATCGTGCTGACGGCGGCGGCGTTGATCGCGCCTTACGTCATCGACTTCAACCGCTACAAGCCGCAGATCGAGCGCCTGGGCGAACAGCTCACCGGCCGCAAAGTGACCATCGGCGGCGAGGTCGCCGCCACCTTGTTCCCCCATCCCTCGTTGCGCCTCACCGACGTCGCCATCGCCGCCGCCGACGGCGCCACCACCCCCTATCTGCTGAAGATCGGCGAATTGCGCGCCCGCCTGTCGCTGGCCGCCCTGGCCTCCGGGCGGCTGGAGGTGGAACAGGTGCACCTGATCGGCCCGCAACTGGCCCTGGAGCGGCTGCCCGGCGGCGCCTATTCATGGCGGCTCGCCCCATCACCGGCGCTGAAGCTGCCGTTCGCGCCCCAGCGCATCGCGTTCGCCGGCATCACCGCCGAAGACGGCGTCATCCGCTTCATCGACGCCCATCGCGGCCGCGTGCTGGCTCTGCGGGCCGTGCGCCTGCGCGTCGCCGCCCCGGCCCTGACCGGGCCCTGGCGATTGCAGGCCGAGGCCCGTCATCGCGACACCCCGCTGGTGATCAATCTTTCCACCGGCCGGCTGCGCCCCGGCGAACCGCTCACCCTGTCCCTGAGCGTCACCCCGCCGCCCAAGCAGGCCGGTTGGCGCATCACCTTCGACGGCGTTCATGAACCGGGGCCGGACACGCCGTTCAGCGGCCGGCTGCGCATCACCCCGCAACTGGCTCAGGGCAAGCAGGACAAGGCCGGCGGCCGGATGCGGTATCGGGCCTCGGCGAAGGTGGAAACCGACTTCGAGGAGCTGTGGCTCAACGACATCCGCGTCGACCACGTCAGCCCCGGGCGCAGCCGCGAAACCATTCGCGGCAGCGCCCACGTGGTGCTCTCCTCCCTCATCGAGGGCGAGCTGAACCTGAAGACGGCGCTGCTCGACCTGCGCCGCGCCGAGGCCGCCGGCGCGGCGTGGCGCGCGCCGCTGGCCTTCGCCGGCCGCCTGTTGAAACGCCTGCCCCGCGACGTTCAATTGCGGCTGGCGCTGCGCATCGGCCGTCTGCGCCTGCCGGCCACCGAACTCACCCAGGTGCGCGCCGCCGTCATGGCCGACCCCGACGAACTGGCCGTCGAGGAACTGCGCGCCCGCGTGCCGGGGCCGGCCGAGGTGCGTTTTTCCGGCCTCCTCCTGCCGGGCGCCAACGGGCCGTTGCTCAACGGCGATCTCGCCATCGACAGCCGCGACGCGCGCCGCTTCGCCAGTTGGCTGTGGCCGGCGGCGGCGGCCGACATCCGCCGTCACTGGCGCGGCCGGCCCGGACGCTGGACGCTCAAGGGGCGGCTTGACGTGGCGCCGGGCAACCTGCGCCTGACCGAAGCCGAAGCCACCCTGGACGGCGACGCCACGCGGTTTGATCTTCTGCTTTCCGACAAGGAGCGCACCATCCGCATCCGTGGCGGTCGCCTTGATCCCGACCGCTATCTGGCGCCGGACAGCGCCAATTACGCCGCTTTGTTGCGCCGCCTGATGCGCGCCGCGCCGGCGCACCTGGAACTGGCCGCGGACACCTTGCGGCTGGCGGGCCTCACCTTCGACAAGCCGCAGGCGCGATTGTCCATCGGTGGCGGCCGGTTCGACATCGAGCGGTTGTTCCTGCAGGCGCGAAGCGGTGCGCAAGTCAGCGCCGGCGGCCGCCTGGTATTGGCCGGCGAGACGGAAACGGGCCAGCTGCGGCTCGCCCTGAAGGGCCCCGACGGACGCGCCTTCTGGCCGCTGCTGCGCGCCTTGCGCGGCGCCTCGCCGGCATTGAAAGCGCCGCCCTGGCTGGCCGCCATGCCGGGCATCGACGTGCGTCTCGTCCTGAACAGCGCCAGCGCGCCGCGAGGCGACCGCCTGGAGGCCACCTTGAGCGGCAAGGCCGCCGGCGGCACCGTCAAGGGGCGGCTGACCTTCGCCGGCAAGCCGGACCACTGGCCGGCCGGCCAGATCGATCTCGATCTGGTGGCCGACGGCATCGCGGCGCGCCTGCCGCAGGCCCTCATCGGCCGCCCGCTGCTGGCCGACGACACGCCGCTGACCCTGACGCTGAACAGCCGTGGCACGCCACGCCGGGCGCTGGAGACGACGCTGCATGCGGCCGGGGCCGGTCTGCGCCTGCGCTTCGCCGGCCGGCTACGTCTGGTGGCGCGACAGGGCTGGGCCGGCGGCGGCCGGCTGCGCCTCGATGCCGAACGCGCCACGCAGGCGATCGAGGCCACCGGGCTGGCCGCGCCCGCCAACCTCACCGCGCCGCTGCGCGTTGAAGCGGAGGTGGCCTTCGGCAAGACACGCATCCGCTGGCGGGCCCTGAAGGGCGCGCTGGGCGACGTCGCGTTCGGCGGCGAGCTGCGTCTGGAACGCGAGGAAACCCCGCCGCTGCTGAGCGGCCAGCTGTTCAGCGATCATCTCCACCTGCCGGCCCTGCTGCGCCTCTGGCTGGCCGCCGGCGGCGCGGGGGAAACCGCCCGCCTGCGCCTTGGCCGCCTGCCGCCGGTGGCCCTCGATCTGCGGCTGGAAGGCGACGCCATGCGGCTGCCCGGCGGCATGATGGTGCGCCGCGCCGCCCTCGCCGTCACGCAACGCGACGACCGCCTGTCGCTGCGCCTGACGGGCCGCGACCTGAAGGCCGACCTCACCATCACCCCCGGCCCCGATCATCTGGCCATCGCCGGCCATGCGCGCGCCGAACTGGCGTTGCCCGAAGCGTTGCGCGAACGCGCTGGAGACGCCCCCTTCGGCGGCCGCCTCGTCATCACCGCCAGGGGCCGCACGCGGGCCCGCTCCTGGAGCGGCCTGAGCGCGGCGCTCACCGCCACCGGCCGGGTGGAGGTGAAGGAAGGGCGCCTCATCACGCTCACGCCGGCCGCCTTCTTCACCCATCTGCGCGGTCAACAGCCCGATGAACTGAACGAGACGCACCTCGCCCGCCTGTTCGCGCCCGGAGGCGCCACCCTGCCGCCGCTGCAAGCGCCGCTGGCCATCACCGATGGCGAGGCACGCATCGGGCCGCTGTCGTTCAGCGTGGCGCGCATCGCCGCCAACCTCTCCGCCATCGCCGACCTGCGCCAGGGCCGCCTCGACATCACCTTGCGGCTCAAGGATACCGGACAGCCGCCGCTGCCGCCGCTGCGCGTCGTCTGGGCCGGGCCGCCATTGGCGCTGACCCGCCAGCTCGATGCCGACGCATTGGCGCAACGACTGCGGCAACTGGCCGTGCAGCGCACCATGGCGGAGATGCGCCGCCTGGAGCTCAGGGCCCGCGAACTGGCCCGCCGCCAGCGCGAACTGGAAAAGCGCATCGCCGCGCAGAAGGCGCGCCGCGCCCGGCTCGATCTCTTGATCCTGCGCCGCGAGCAGGCCCTGCGCGCCTTCGCCCGCCAACCGGCGGCGCGGCGCGCGGCGATGGAACGACCCGCCCCACCAGCGGCGAAGCCGAAACCACCCGCGCCGCGCCCCGCCGCCAACGCTCCCGCCGCCGCGCATGCCGACAAGCCGGTGAAAAAAGTCGCCGGGCGCGCCAGACCGGCGCCGCGCAAACGCCCCGCCCCGCCCCGCAAGCCACGCCATTCCGCCCAGCGGCCGCAACCCAAACCCGCCCGAAAAGCCAAACCCAAACAGCCCGACCCGCTGCAGCGGCTGCGCGAGCTGATGCGCCAGCTCATTCCGCCGGCGAACCAATGAGCGCCAGCCACTGCGCCTCGCTGATCACCTCCACCCCCAGCTCACGGGCCTTCTTCAGCTTCGATCCGGCCCCCGGCCCGGCCACCACCAGATCGGTCTTCTTCGACACCGAACCGGACACCTTCGCGCCCAGCCGCTCGGCCAGCGCCTTCGCCTCGTCACGGGTCATCTGCTCCAGCTTGCCGGTGAACACGATGGTCTTGCCGGCCACCGGACTGTCCGCCGCCAGCTGCTGAAGCGGCTCCGGCGTCACCTCCTCAAGCAGCGCATCGATCACCTGCCGGTTGTGCCCTTCCGCGAAGAAATCGTGCAGCGCCGCCACCACCACCGGCCCGATGCCGTCCAGCGCCTCCAATTCGCCCGCCGCGGCGCTTTCCACATCGCGCGCGATCTCCTCCATGGCGCCGAGAAAGGTGCGCACCTCGCCATATTGCCGCGCCAGCAGCCGCGCCGTGGTTTCGCCCACATGGCGGATGCCCAGCGCGTGGATGAACCGGTCAAGCGAAATGCGGCGGCGCTGCTCGATGGCCGCGAACAGCTTCGCGATCTTCTTCTCGCCCCAGCCCTCCAGCCGGCCGATGTCGATCTCGCCGGCCTCCTGGCGGCGTTGCAGGGTGAAGATGTCGGCCGGCGTCTTCAGAAAGCCGTGGTCATGGAACTGCTCGATGGCCTTTTCCCCAAGCCCCTCGATATCGAACGCCTGCCGTGAGACGAAGTGTTTCAGCCGCTCCA